>JBKPJS010000802.1:0-6365 GCA_046730815.1 Acidobacteriota bacterium | reverse complement strand
CGCCAGAACAAGTCGGGACAGATAGCGACAAAGCCATGCGCCGCGTACCAATCAACAACGCTGCGCATGTAGCTGTTGACGCCGAAGATCTCCTGGAGCACGACGATGCCTGGTCCATAACCGCTCGCGGGCATGGCGAGGTAGCCGTCGAATTCGCCGCCATCGAAAGATTTGATTGTGATCATAGTTAATCCACAGATTACACAGATTGCGCAGACTGAGACAAGAATCTGCGTAATCTGTGTAATCTGTGGACTAGTTTTCGCGGACCCATTCTTTCCCGGCGGTACAGAGGCGCAGGAAGTTGCAAATGCGGCAATGGGGCGCCGTCTTCACCGGGAAGTCCGCAGGATCAGAAGAGTAGATGGTGCGCTGCATCGCTTCGTCGATCGCCTGTTCGCAGCGTGCCGGTTCAAGCAGCTCGTCAGCCAGATGGACCTCGACATTAGGTTCGAGAAAGTGGAGCGTGACGCGCAGCTTGCCGCCCGCGAGTGAAGGTAGCAGCTCGCGGACAGCGAGTGCATACCCTTGCATCTGAAGCTCGTAATCTCCGGCAGCGGTGTGAACGGCCCTGGTCCTGGCAGGGTCTTCAAAGTTAAACCCCAACTGCTTATTCTTTGGAACACGAGACGCCTGCTCCTCCGGTGGAGTCGACGATTTAGGTGCGAAGATGCGATGCGTTTTGAAGTCGATGATCTCGATCTCCAAAGGGCCATCGGGTGAACGCGTGATCAAAAGTTTGTCGATCACGCCAAAAAGAATTCCCAATGGACGCCGCAGACGAAAACCGATTTCACTCCACAACCCAGCCTCGCCTGAGGGACGCTCGCCCGCAACTTTGGGTACTGCCTCAACACGCTTGAAGACATCGCTCGCGAGATAGTTTTTCGCAAGCGGCCGCAAGTCTTTGATTGCTGCCTCGAAATTGATCTCCACGAGACGATCCGCGAGCTGCGCCTGGCGCCGGCGAACAACCTCATCAAAACTGCGCTGCAAACATTCCTCCACGCTCTGGTCCAACGTGTACAGCTCGCAGAATCGATGAATCACCGCTCCCTTCAACGTAGCGGTGAGATTTGTTTGTGGCTCCGGCGCGTCCGCATTGTTCCAGACCGACAACTCATCCGCCGAAGGCACACGCAGGACGCGATCGAAATAGTATTGCCGCGGGCAACGGTGATAATTGATCAATTGAGTAACACTGAATCGATGAATCGCTTTGCCGCTTTGCCGATCGACAGGCATGACAAGGGGAAAGACGTCATGTAACGAATCGGCAGGCTGCGTGCTCGTTAGCGGCTCGTCTGCAACTTCAACCTCTTCAACCGGCTCGTCGGCAAGGTTGATCGTGAGTTGCAACTGCACATCCTTCGCTAGTTCAACAACACCACTTGATTGCCGGTCTTTCAAATCCAACGACTGCCAAATCCATTTCAGCCAGCAGTCATTGCCTCTGCTTAATGACGCGATTTCATCGCTCACGCCTGAGAGTATCAAACGATCTTCGGCACGCGATGCCGCGACATACAGTAAACGCATGCTCTCAAACTGTTCGCGCCACGCATGTCGCTTTTCGAAATTCGTGAACGTGCAACCGGCGACGAGATTGCCGCGACCGTCAGGCACTTTCAAAGTCAAACCCTGGTGACGATCGAGCAGCACCCACGTGTCAGTGGCGACGCGCGAGAGTCGTTGCAGATCCGGAATGATCACCACGGGAAACTCCAAACCTTTTGCCTGGTGAATCGTCATCAAGCGAACGGCGTCGGCAGCCTGATCGATCTGTCCTTCGCTTTCGCGACTGCCAATCGCTTCAAACTCCTGAACGTAACGCACGAAGTCGCGAATCAGATGAGTGCCGGAAGATTCGAAACGAGCCGCGAGTGTGAACAGCCGCTCGACGTTTGCAATGCGTTGTGCGCCGTCGAAGTTTGCCGCAACCACCGTCATGTACTCCGACTCTTCGACAGCAAAACGAAGCAAGTCCTGAATCGGGTAATGATGCCTGCGATCCACTAAGTGGCTAATGAGTTTCGCAGCGCGATCGAGCAGCTCGTGTTCTTCGTCGGTGATGTAGGCGATCTCGCGGTGACGGCGCAACGCGAGGTAAAGCGGGCGAGTCAGCGAGAATCCGCGCAAGGGATCCGAAGTCTCGATCTCCTCCAACCACGGCGCGCATCGCAGCGCCAGTAAACCATTATCGGAGATGCCGCAGAGCGGTGAATGAAGGACGGCAGCCAGCGCAATCTCGTCAGTCTTGTTGTCGAGAAAGCGCAGCAGTTGAATCAGATCGGTGATCTCTTCGCGTTCGTAAAAACCACGACCTAGCACCGTTTGATAAGGAATGTTGGCGCGTCGAAATACCGACTCATAGATCTGCACCTGCGTCATCGCGCGAAACAGCAGCGCGATGTCGCCGTAGTTCAGCGCCGGTGATGCGCGTTTAAGCGCAATAATGCGGCGCGCAACCTGCTGCGCGTCGAGCACGCGCGAGTCTTGTTCGGCACGTGGATCGTCTTCGCGTGACGGCTTGGTGCTAACCAGCAGCTCGACCAGAGGCCCTTCGTCGCGTGGTTCGCGCTTAGCATCGCTTTTCTCATGCTTCACATAACCGAGCTGGTCAAGGTTTTTCACTTCGCTTGACGGAATATCATCGGGCACCTGAAACACTCGAGCGAAGAGATGATTGAAAAAGGCGATCAGCGGCGGCTGGCTGCGAAAGTTCAACTGCAGCGGCTTCTCTTCTCCACCGGCTGCCAGCAACGTCGAAGTCATCTGGCGGAAGACATCGACGTCGGCGCCTCTGAAGCCGTAGATCGACTGCTTGCGATCGCCGACGATGAAAAGATTTGCGGGCCTGCGCCCTTTGCTCAAAGCGAGGCGTTCGAGCAGGACGCGCTGCACGTTATTCGTGTCCTGGAATTCGTCGACGAGGAAAAACCTGTAGCGCTCAGACGTTCGCGCGATGACCTCCGGCCGCTCCAGCAGCGAGAGCGTGCGCAATTCGAGATCGTCGAAATCGAGTGCCGAGATCTTTTGTTTCTCTTCATTGAGACGCTGGTCCACACGAGACAGCAGGTTGACCATCTCGAGCGCATACTGGCGCGCAAACAGATCGAGACAAACCTGGGGCACGCGACCCTGAAGGTTCTTCTCCCAGACGAGCGTATCGAGCGCTTTCACATGCTCGGCCACGGGCGCTCGCGCCTGCGGCCGGTGAGCGCGAAAACTTTCCACGAGACGACAGTAGTCGGCGACTGTTTCGTGCGCAGGAATGCTCTTCAATAACTTCTGCGCCTCGGTCCATGCCGAAACAACATCCGCCTGGTTCGCCTTGGCAGCGATTGTCGTGCGGCGCACGCCGAGAAAGTCCGCGATTGCATGATCAAGTTCTTCGAGCGCGCGCGCATGATCTTCTTCGGTTGCGTGCACACGCGCTGTCGCGACGGCGAGCTCTTCGAGTGACAAACCCTGGCCCCGTGCTTCGCGGTAGAGGTGCGTCAACGCGGCTGCGAGCCTGCTTCGCCCGACACCCAATGTGAGGCGCGAGATCTCGACGTGACCATTACTAATGAATTCCGAAAGCACTTCTTCGACGATCAACTCCAGCATCATCGCCGCGCGGTGTTCGTCGAGCAGCAGAAACTGCGGATCGACGCGGGCCTCGATCGGAAACTCGCGCAGCAGACGAGCGCAGAAGCCGTGAATCGTCGTGATCACGGCGCCGTCGAGAGTGCGTTTGTAGTTCAGCCAGCGCCGGCGCTCGTCATCGTCGGCAATGCGGAGCATCAGGTGGAGTTCGCTACGAAGGCGCTCGCGCATTTCGTTGGCGGCGCGATTGGTGAAAGTGATCGCTACGATTTGATCGATTGAGAGATCGCGTTCGCGGAGGATGTGAACGTAGCGCTCCACGAGAACAGTGGTCTTGCCAGACCCCGGCCCCGCCGTCACCGAGATGTGCTTGTTGATCTCGTATGCAGCCGCTGCCTGTTCTGATAAAAGTACCCGTTGCTCTTCCATAAAACCAACCACGGATTACACGGAATTTATTTACAGATTGTCCGTGTAAATCCGTCTTTTCCGTTTAATCCGTTACTTCTTCCTGTCGATTCGATCGCGATCGTAGCGGCAGACGGCGCCGTAGTCACAAAAGCGGCACGTCTTCTGCTTCTCCGACGGGTCGACAATAAACTTGCCGGCGCGCATGCCATCGAGAAAGTCCCAGATCCTCGCGACGACTTCAGCGCGGATCCTTTGCCAGTCTTCATCCGAGAAGACCGAGTTCTTCGCGCGTAGTCTCAGATAGTCCAACTGGCTTGCACGATAGAGGCCCTTGTTGCGCCGGTCCTGTGCGCCGCGAATCACGTAATATCCGCCGCCCGCAATCGGCTGATCCGGCAGGATCAGTTTTTCGAGTGCCTCGAGATAGATCGGTAGTTGCAAACTTCTTCCCGAAGTGATGTCGCTTCTGCTGGCGCCAGTCGATAATTTGTAATCGTAAGCGACGAGCGTGTTGTCGCGTGCCACGTCAACGCGATCTATCTGCCCGCTGATCTTGATCTTCTCGTCGCCGACAAACGTTTCGCGACTCAGTTCGAGCGGCTCTTCTTTCGAATCGGGATCCTTTGCCGACGACTTCGCGCCGCCGAATGCGACTTCAAAGTAGGTGGGTAACACTCCGCGCGCTTCCGCTTCCTCCTGAATCTCCAACTCATACAACAGCACCTGGTCCAAAAGGATCTTGCGAATCTCGCGATCGATCTTCCAGATCTGTTTGTTGAGTGGCGGAACGACACGCTCGTGTTCGTCAAACACGCTGTCGGCAATCGCGGCAAGTTCCGTTTGCAATTTCTTTCTGTCCAACTTGTGCAGCGCCTCGCGACGGTGTCGTTCAAAAAACCTGCGGAGAATATCGTGCAGCAGCTTTCCCGCATCGATCGCCTGTAGATCGAGTGCGGCTTCACCACGCGGCTCGAGGCGCAACACTCGCTGCGCATAGAAACGATAAGGACAATTGCCGTAGACGCTGAGGCCGCTCGCACTATGAACAAAATCAGAACCGAACTTGTCATGCAGCAGTTTCAGCAGATCCGGATTGGTGATAACGCCGTCGTACGCACCGAACCTCGGGCCAGCGCGTTCGCGCTCAATCTCGATGCGTGTGAGCGCGGCATCGCTGAGAAAACCATCGTTGCGCGCGAGCGTCAGCAGGCGCGTGATTCGCGGCTGCGGCAACAAGCCTGCTCTGTGCCCACGATGCAGATGCCGTTCCTGCTGTCGCACGAGAGCAACTTTCATTTCGGTGGGTGTCGATACTTCGGGCAGGTTCTTGCCGTCGTAATCGCGGCGGACGATCTCAGTTTCAACTCTGAACGGCGCAATCGCGCGCCTCAACTCGTCAATGTAGTAAGAGGCGACGGTTTCCGAATCGTCTCCCAACAAGAGCGGCCGCGTGAGATAAAGACGCTCCGTGGCGCGGCAAGCCACCTGATAAAAATAGTGCTCTTCTTTCAGCAGCCTATTCGGCGAGATGTCTTCGAGCGTGAGGCCATACTCACGAAGTCGATCGCGCTCCTCGTGCGGGTAGATCCAGTCCCGCGACGCACTCAGCGGAAAACCACCTTCCGTTAACCCGGCGAGGAAGATTGCGCGAAAACGCAGGCCGCGCACGTCGGTCGCTTCGAGCACACGCAAACCGTTGCGATCGGGCGCGCCAAAAATCTGTGATTGAAACGAAAGCGAGCGACGAACTTCCGTGAGAAAGGTCGAAAGACGCGTGCTGGCGACGGTGTTCGACGCGACCTCGATGCTCTTGATAGCGGCGACAAACGCGCGGCGTAACGCCTCGAGCGCGTTGAAGTTGACCATCACCTGCGGCAACTCTTCTTCCTCTGCCGATTTCCGCACCGGCTCTGTAATCTGATCGCGAAAGCCAAAACGATCCAGCAGCCGCATCAACTCTGTGCGCAACTCTGACGGTTTGCCCTGGCGTGGTACGGCATGAAGCAGTTCAGCAAATCGTTGGGCCACGAGCGCGGTCCATGCCAGTGTTGACGGATGAATATCGCGCGACGGACGGCGCTTTTTCTCGACGCCCTTCTCGTCGAGTTTTGCTGTTTCAGCGTTCTCGAGATTGTCGGCAATGTCAGTATCACGATCCTGCGCGCCGGGATCGATGTTCAATATCTCTTTTGTTGCGGCGGCGCCTGGAAGGTCTGTGAACAGTTTGTGAGCGCGGGCGAGCCAGGCACTGACGCTCAGATCGCTGCCGACATACGCAAACGCATTCTCGAGCGCGTCAGCGTCCCAGAACCCGATCCGGTACCGGTTTTTCAAACGGTGCAGCGTTTCAGGCGTGAGTGCCG
>JBKPJS010000801.1:0-6002 GCA_046730815.1 Acidobacteriota bacterium | reverse complement strand
CTGTTGCTTCCTTTGTCGTACTATCGACGGGTATAACTTTCCAATCGATGCTTTCGAGCTCGCCCGTCGTTGGTGAGATGTTCAGATCGATGCGACCGAGTTCACGGGCGTCGGAGGTCATCTTGAAAATCGGCGCAGCGCCGGCATGCGATTCGAGCAGCGTGTGCTCGTGGCCGCCAATGATCAAATCGACGTCGGCGCAACGAGCTACCTCTTTGTCTTCGCGCATCGACAAGTGAGTTAAAGCTACGATTACTTTCACGCCCTGCGCATGAAGCTGAGAAACCATCTCTTTCGCCGTCTCGCAGGGACTGTGAAACTCGACGTTGTCGCCCGGTCGCGAAGTTACTTTTGTCTCCGGCAGGACCAGGCCAAAGATCCCTATCTTCGCGCCGCCAAACTCCCGAACCACAAATGGCGGAACATCGCCGAAAGGCTTGTTGGTTGTCGTGTCTATTACATTCGCCGCGACCCAGCCAAACTTCGACTCTTTGATTCGCTGCTTCAGTACGTCTGGGCCAAAGTCAAACTCATGATTGCCGAAGGTTGAATAGTCGAGGCCCGCGGCGTTCCACGCTTCGATCATCTGCGCGCCTTTGTAGGTAATAGACTCTACGGACGGCGATATTGTGTCGCCGGCCATGAGAAACAACGTGTTTGGGTTCTCCTGCTGAATCGCTTTCTTCAGCGTCAACACGCGCCCGAGCCCCCCTTTTGTGCCTTGATCTACAGGGGCAAACTGGTAGACGTCGTTGACCTGCAAGAGCGTGACCTTGATGTTGCATTCGTTCTTCTGTTGCGCGGCGATAGAAAGAATTGCCGAGACCAAAAGAGCCAGAGCCAGCGCTGCGCGGCGCGCAAACATCGAATGAGCGTTCATATCGTTGACCTTCCGATCGAGATTTTCTCTGCACAAAGTATACTCAGGGTAATCAATGCCGGATAGAGAGACATTATTCGTAACCGGGTTTCCCGGCTTCATCGCGAACCGCTTGCTCGAACGGCTCGCGCGGAAAGACTGCCGGTTCATTCTATTGGTACAGCCGTCGCTCGCAGCGCGTGCAATTGAAGAGCGAGCGCGAATCGCGCAACTCAGTGGAAAAACTATTGCTGACTTTCAAATCGTCGAAGGAGACATTAGCGAACGTGGTCTGGCGTTGACTGCGACGGATCTCGATATTGTCCAACAGCAGACGACTCGCGTGTTTCATCTGGCGGCTGTTTACGATCTCGCGGTTCGTCAAGACCTCGCACTTCGAGTCAATGCCGGTGGCACACGCAACGTCGTCAATGTCGCCCGTTCAATGTCGCACTTGCGTCAGTTTCATCACGTCTCAACCTGCTACGTCGCGGGGAAGCGCGAGGGAGTGATTCTCGAGACGGAGCTGCGACACGAAGCCGGCTATCGCAATTACTACGAAGAATCGAAGTACCTGGCGGAATTGGAAGTTGAGACAGCTAAGAGCGAGTTGCCGGTCACGATTCACCGGCCCGCGGTGGTTTGCGGTGATTCGCAAACAGGTGAAACCGGGAAATATGACGGTGTTTATTATTTGATTCATTATCTCCTGAGCTGGCCCAGCGTGTTATCACTAATCAATATCGGGAACCATGAAGTGAGCCTGAATCTCGTGCCGGTTGATTTTGTAGTTGACGCAATGGCGGCATTGGCTTTCGATGAACGAGCGATTGGCAAAACGCTGCAGCTTGCGGATCCGTCTCCGTTGACGACGAACCAGTTGTTCAACTCGATCGCACAGTCGATTGACGGTCACAAATCGCGCATAACTGCGCCGGCGCGGTTGGTACGATTCTTCCTGATGTTGCCGCCGTCGCCAAAGATCACGGGACTGCCTCATCACGCAGTGCCTTACTTCTTTGTGAAGCAACTCTACGACTCCAGCCAGGCGCAACAACTACTCGCTCCCCACGGCATCCACTGCCCACCTTTTGAGACCTACGTCGACAGGATCGTCGACTTCGCACGCGAACATCCGGTTATTAACCACGGATAACACGGATTTATTTCTGATCCGCGCTGATCAGTTTTTGGGATCCGTGTCATCCGTGGTTGACAAATCCCCGGTTTAGAATTAGTCTAAATCCATCGTGAAAAGCACAAAGGAAAAGCCGAAGCTAACTCCCCAGAGAGACGCAGTTTTTCAGGTGATCCAGGAGCGAGACGATCACCCCACTGCCAGTGAGATCTTTGAGGCTGCCCGGCGGCGACTGCCCAGTATCAGCTACGCAACCGTTTACAACTCGTTGCGCTACCTGAAAGAAGCGGGGCTGGTTCACGAAATTAATTTTGGAGACAGCGCCAGCCGTTACGATCGCGAAACCGATCGCCACGATCATGCCATCTGCAACGATTGTGGAAAGCTGGTCGACTTCGATCTGCCGGACGCCGCGAAGCTCATGCAGGCCGCGGCACGAAAATCACGTTTCAAACCTCAGTCGGTTCATTTGACCCTGAGAGGACGTTGTCCGGATTGTGTGCAACAGGATTACAGAACTAATAATTCAAACTAATTGGGAGGATACATGACAGCAGCAACAGCAGTAGCAGCAGAGAAGGCGATGGTGGGCCAGCCCGCGCCGGATTTTGAAATGGCCTCGACGAAGAACATCGAGAAACTCAACGAGCCGGTGAGGCTTTCCGATTACAAAGGCAAGTGGCTTGTGTTGGTTTTCTATCCGTTGGATTTCACTTTTGTCTGTCCCACGGAGCTGACGACGTTTAGCGACCGTTACCAGGATTTTCTTGACATTGGCGCAGACATTATCGGTATTTCGACTGACTCTGTTTACTCGCACCGAGCGTGGCTGAACACGCCACGTGACAACGGTGGAGTTCAGGATCTGAAGTACCCGTTGGCTTCGGATGCGACGAAGAAAGTGGCCGCCGATTACGGCGTTCTGATTGAAGATCGCGGCATCGCGTTGCGCGGTCTCTTCGTGATCGATCCGGAAGGCATTCTTCGATACAAAGTCGTCCACGATCTAAACGTTGGTCGCTCGGCTGAAGAGACGCTTCGCGTGATCCAGGCCTTGCAAACCGGCGGTCTTTGCCAGGCTGAGTGGAAGCCCGGTCAGAAGACACTTAACTAAGCAAACAATCCACAGATTACACAGATTTGATCTGTGTAATCTGTGGAGAATAGAGAATAACTATGGCAATGAAGATTGGAACACAGTTGCCCAAACTCGAGGGCGCCACCGAGTGGTTCGGCGGCACGCAGGCCCATGCGGAAGCAGAAGCCTCAGGGCATCCAACGCTGGTCCATTTCTGGTCAGTTAGTTGCGGCATCTGCAAAGACAACCTGCCGCGAGTGGGGCAATGGCGCGATGAGAAGAGAGAGTATGGCTTGCGCGTGATCGGAATTCACATGCCTCGCTATGAAGCGGATACCGACATTGAGGCGGTGCGCGCGGTGATTGGCAAGTACGGGATCATTGAGCCCGTGGCGGTGGATAACGAACACAAGTTAAAAGACGCATTTCAGAACGATCAGGGTTTTGTGCCCGCGTATTATCTTTTTGACGCTGAGGGAAAACTCAGAAGTTTTGCCGCGGGTGAACGCGGATTGGACATGCTGAAGTCTGCGCTCGAGCGTGTCTTGCCGGCTGAAGAGGCCGCAGTTTCAGGTTAGGTTCCGCTGAAATATTCAATCAGACGATACAAAAGATAAAAGCTGATGGCGGCACTTGCGATCGCCAGTGCCGTCAATCCAACGATAATCCCACCCACAAAGATCCAATCGCTCATTTTTCCGGCTCGTGCTTCTTCCACCGAAACCGTAGCGCGCTTTCGCAGTAGCTCCACATTCTTCTGATTTGACTTCCACCACGCGTCGGCAAAGTCGCCGACAATCGGCAACGAACCGATCACATAATCGAGCCCAATGTTCAGGCCCATGCGCAGCAACGTAATCTTCGGAACGCGGTAACGCACTGCTGCGGCAAGGATGTAGAACGAGACAAGCGAGGTCGTCGTGTCGCCGAGGCCTGGAACAAGACCAATTAGCGCATCCAGGCCAAACCGCCAACCGAGCACGGGCACTCGGAACAGATCGTCCATGAGCCATCCGAGACGCTCGATGCTTTTATCGATACGTGCCGGTTGTAGCTGCGTGTTTTGTTCGAGCGGAAGCTCCCCAAACCTGATAGCTTTCATAGCTTAGCGAATGCGCGTTACCTGTTGCCAAAAAAACTTTCCAACCTTCGCGAACGCACTGAATGCGTTCTTATCGCCTGATTTTTGGGGAGTTTGTTTAGCGGGGAGGCCCAACGTCGCGGCCAGTTCCTGATCCGGAGGCGCAATGTCTTCGTCGCCTCGCTTCCC
This sequence comes from Acidobacteriota bacterium, assembly GCA_046730815.1. Taxonomy (GTDB): domain Bacteria; phylum Acidobacteriota; class Blastocatellia; order Pyrinomonadales; family Pyrinomonadaceae; genus PSRF01. The sequence continues at coordinate 1,657 of JBKPJS010000801.1, read as the reverse complement.
AGTTAGCCAGCGGGTGAATGTACGTCCAATCGCTCGCCTTTGTTCAACCGGAGCTTCGGCCACGAGCGCGATTCGCAAGTCTTCGAGTTGCGCAATCTCGTAGACATTTGCCTGGTAGTAGTTTCGCAGGGCCGCGAAGATCTTCTCTTCGCCCAGTGTTTTTTGTAGATCCACGAACATCAGCGCGCCCTTGGCGCTCACGATAGCGGCGTACTGAAACGTGTTGCGGTAGTCGCGTGAGGGACGATTAGCGTCCATGTCGTCGCCTCCAAATGTCCGGTAGAGACGGTAAACGCCGCGCACCTGATCGTCCAAAACAGCGTTCGCCTTCTCCTCGCCGTAAGTATTCTTGTAGTAGAGCAGTGACGACCAGGACGACAGCGCTTCGTCGAGCAGCGGCTCACGGGCGGGATCGTTGCCGACGGCTGCGCCCCACCACTGGTGCGCAACCAGGTGGGCGACCGTCCATTCCAGACTTTCTTCAACAGACGGACGCTGCTCGCGAATTATCTCTGGAAGATTGCGCACGGCCGGGGAGTCGAAATCGACAAAGGAGGCGCTCGCAATGACGTTGAATCCGGAAAATTCGCAGCTCCCGAGACCGGCGACGAGAGGCACCTCGGCAATGCTGATCGTCTTGAACGGCAGTGGTCCAAACAGCGAAGTGAATGCTCGCACGGCATTCCCTGCAACCACGAGAGCGCGTTTGCCGATGCGTTCATGCTCCGTGAAGTAGATCGACCGAACGTTGATGCCTTGCACTTCGGTGTGTTCACTGCGCAGGCCGCGTCCGGCAAGGATCGCGAAGTCGCGCAACGCTGAGGCAGTGAACGTTTGACCTGTCTTTTCGTTTTTGGCTCCCGCTTCGTTCCCCGAAGTAAAAACTTCTACACCCGCGTTTGCCGCGACAGACACTTCGTAATCGGCTGTTTCGTTGAAGATGAAGTCTCCGACCGATGGCTCGAGCTTGCGTCGCCACTCGTCGCCGTCGTGAACAGCCAGCACCGGATAGGCGGTGCCGAGAAGCATTACGCCACGGCAGAAAAAGTTGATATCACGCGCGCGGCGCGTTTCTCGATCGCTGCGCAAGGCAGCACTGACTTGCTTGACGACGTGAGTTGTCAGGCTTGTTTCATCTCGATCGATTTCCGGCACTGAGCCTTTGAACTTTATGACGACTTCGGCCGCGCCTTCCGGTGCGACAGGCTCGCGCAGGTTTATTCGCAGCGTTGTACCCTGATCGTCGATGGAAGAAAAAAGCAGAGCATCGTCCGTGGCACTGCGTACTTCGATAACATCGAGACGCGGTTCATCTGAATCCGATGCGGCCGGGTTGGTTGCAAACTGCTGGTCGCCGCCGCGCAGATTTGGATACAGGTGAAAATAGATGATTGACGTGGACTTCTCGCCGCCGTTAACCCAACGAACACGCTCGACGCCAGTGTAAGTGAGTCGCTCGAAATCGATTTTGAGGTCGATCTTGTAGAGATGCCGTTCGGCGGGTTTAGGAGGCGTTTGCGCGTTGAGTTCCTGGGCCGCTGCGGCCAGAATGAAGGTGAGCAGGCATACAACCAAGAGCGCATCCGGCGACAGAGTTGAAAATCCCGTCAAACGTTTGGTGCTTGTTTTCACTTACTTTGCCTTGATCACGATTGAC
>JBKPJS010000800.1:0-3056 GCA_046730815.1 Acidobacteriota bacterium | reverse complement strand
GCATGCGAATCAGCTCGCGATAGATGCCGATGGGAGTACTGCCGGTGGCGAGCCCGAGGACTGCGTTTCCGCCCTCTTTTCTGCGCGCCTCAATGATTGCAGCGATGCGGTGGGCGATTGTCTTCGCGATCTCGTCGTACTCGACGATGACTACGGGGACGCGCTCCTTGGTTGACGCCATGCGTAAAAATTACAACTGAGGACTTAACGGCGCACTACACCACTGCGGGCTTAACGGCGCGCTACACGGCTGCGAAATTGAAAGCGATACTACACCGCTGGACGCTAACAGCAGCTAGCTGACCGCTTAGCGCTGCAAGCGACGGGACGGATCGCAAACGATGAAAGGAAACGCGATGTGTTCGCGTTTATGCCATGAGACCCGTCTGGTTGCAGGCAGCGGTTAGCTATCAGCGTGCTGCTGTCAGCGCCCAGCGGTGTGGTGCGCTGTTAAGTCCGCAGTCCTTACCGCGCTTCCCAGTTAACTATCCGCGCGCCCAGTACGGCCTGCTGCACGGCATCGGCCACATCGCGACGCAATTGCACGTGCCGCGTATTGTTGCGCGACGGATTCACCCGGTTCGTCAAAACAACAACGAACAAGTCCTTCTCCGGATCGATCCAGATCGAGGTGCCGGTGAATCCGGTGTGGCCGAAGCTCCACGGCGAGAAGAACTGACCGGCGCTGGAGCCGCCTTCGGGTGAGTCCCAGCCGAGCGCGCGAGTGGATTCCTTGCCCTGTCGCGCCGTCCAGCGAGCGATGGTCGCGGGCTTCGCGACTCGCACGCCGTTCACTCCCTCGCCACCGTTGAGGATCATCATCGAGAACAGCGCGAGATCCTTGGCGGTCGAGAAAAGACCGGCGTGCCCGGCAACCCCACCCATCGCCCACGCATTCTCGTCGTGCACCGTTCCCCACAACAGTCCGCCGCGTGCGTCATCGACCTGCGTTGGGGCGATTCGGGGCCGCAGCGTGAACGAAGGGTTGAACTGGGTGTCGATCATACCAAGCGGCTTGAAAATCTTTTCGTTGGCGAGCACGTCCATCGTTTTGCCGGTGATGCGCTCCATGATCAGCTGCACCAGGATCATATCCCAGTCGCTGTAGACCATGCTGGTGCCCGGGGTGTAGTCCAGCGGGCGCGCGTTGATCTGCTGGAGGAATTGGTCGCGACCGCGTGCCGTCTGGTAGATATTGGCGCCCGCCTCGAGCCCACCGCTGTGTGTCAGCAGCTGTTTGACGGTGATCTGTGCTTTTTCAGGTGAGTTGAACTCGGGCAGGTAGGAGACGACCGTGCGATTGAGATCCAGTTGACCATTCTCTTCCAGGATCATTGCCAACGTCGTGGTCGCGATGACTTTGGTCAGCGAGGCGAGGTCGTAAAGAGTGTTGGTGTCAACGGCGGGTGAGCCGGGCTGATTCCAATCGATGTAGCCATAGCCCTTCATATATGCGATGTGCCCGTTGCGACCAACTGCGATTGCGACTCCGGGCGCCACCGCCTCCTCGATCGCGGTCTTTACGATCTTGTCGAGATTGCGAGCGAGCGAGGTGTCGAGTCCCGAATTATTGAGACCAACCTCGGGCGGAACGTACTGATGCTGAACCGGAATCGGCGCGACAACTTTGGCCGGTGGCGGGGGAGCGCAGGCGGTGATGGTGGCGACTGCCGTAACGGCGATCGTAGCTGTGTACTTCATGAGAGCAACGACGGGGTGACTGACGCGCGCCGGCGTACTGGAGCGGCCGGCGCATCTCCCAGATAGGACGATTTTGTCGGCTGGGGTTAACAGCGGGATGGGGATGAGGGATGAGGGATGGGGGCTGAGGATGCGCGGTAAGCGCGGTAAGCGCGGGAAATTCGCTACACGCTAGCACTTACGCATCCCCCTTCCCTCATCCCTCATCCCTCATCCCCTCACCTCCCCGGCGCGCGGATACAATTCCGGATGATGTCGCCCGCAGCAACCGAGTCGGCGTGGGTGGTCAGGACAGGGCAAGGCGGTGGAACGGCTGCCGTTAGAGATCGGTGGCCGTTGGACTCGACTGACCTCACTGCGGCCCACCCGTCATCAAGTTGGTCGGGAAGCAGGAAGGAGGTGCCGGTTCCGGCTGAGTAGATCTTGTCGTACGTAGGGGAAGTCGTGTGGCGGAAGAGCACTTCGTAGCTGCTCGCATCGGGGACGGCGTTCCAGGTCAATCGCCACTTGGACCCACCAGACTCCCGGTCGCGCACCGCGAACGCGGCCGGTGGCGCCGGCGCATTGGCAAGCGATCCGATTACCGCTGCATTTTGCCGAGCGACGTTGGCCACGTAGCCGAAATTGACGTGTGCGAAATCGTCCGTTGGGAGATGTTGTCGTTTGTAGTTCTCCAGGCGCTCAGTGAAGCGCAGGCCAGGATCACCGAGGCTCACGAACGGGCTGTGGTCCCCACCGCGTGAGATGCGGTCCAGCCTGAACACCGGAAGAATGCGGAAACGCGGATTGTAGATCGTGCCTGCCGCCCACGCATAGCGCGCAAGCTCTCTGCTGGGACCGTTGTCAGGCTCGGCGCCAAAGATTCTTACGCTGGTCGAATCTACGCTGCCGTCGTCTGCGACGACGTTGCCGACGATGTCATCGGTGAACGCTGACACGATTCTGTAGCCGGCTTCGTGCAATCGCTGCGAGAGGTGCGTCGATCCATAGAGTCCTTCCTCTTCGCCGGAATAGGTGGCGAAGATGATCGTCGCTTGCAGCCCGCGCGGAAAGTGCTTCGAGAAGACTCGTGCCAGCTCGACAACGGCGGATGTGCCGGAGCCATCGTCATCCGCTCCCGGCGCGTCCTGGGTCGCCTCGAACCGCGCCAGCGGTCCGATATCGGTGCGGGCGCAAACGCACGAATCGTAATGACCGCCCATTACAATCACGCGGCTGGTATCGCGACCGGGGAGCCACGCCAGCACGTTGACGATGTTCACCATAGGCCGATCCGGATGACCGCGCATCTCCATCAGTGCCGGGTCGTACTCGACGCGCAGACATCCACCGCAGGTCTTGCTGTAGCCTTGAAG
>JBKPJS010000799.1:0-5524 GCA_046730815.1 Acidobacteriota bacterium | reverse complement strand
CCGGCGAAGTCGCGCAAGCCGAGAGCTTTGAACTCGAAGTTTCGCCATTTTTCACCTGGAGGTAGATCGCCCAGCAGCACTTGAAAAGTATAACGGTTAGAGTGGTCTAACGTCGCTTCTTCGAACTCTTTTCGCCGCTTTTGCTGAACTGAGTGTAAGCGACACGAAAGAGTTCGGAGAGCGCCGCAGCAGTGTCGGGTGTGAGATTTTTATCGGCGCGAAGATGAGCTTCGACGATTTCGGGTGTCGGCTCCTGCGGATAATAGACCACGGCCTGAGATGCTTCTGCCTGTGGGTCTCGTCCGCTCAAGATGCGCTCCATGGGGACGTCGAGCCATGAAGTCAGCCGTGCGATGTTATCGGCGTCGGGTTTACCGGTGCCGTTCTCGATCCGTGAGAGCGTCGAGGCCGAAACGGATGTTTTATCGGCTACGTCGCGCAGGCTGAGTCCGAGTTCTTCACGCCTGCGGCGCACAGCGCGTCCGAGCTCTTCAGTGTTCACGAGCGGTTTAGAGGGTCGATTCGTGCGTTTCATGCTTATAGAACGTATCACACGGTGGGTTTTAGACGCAAGATTTTGTTTTACCCGTGCAACGACCGCGGGAATAGGTCCTATAGGACAAAGAGAGGACCTATTTTCGTTAGTTTTTAGCGGCGGTGCCCATCGCGAGGTTGCGGGCCTTGGGTAGCACGTCAACAGCTTTTGCAACCTGCGGATCGCTCATCGTGATGAAAACGCGATCGCCAAGCACGCGCCCATAAGCCGCAGTGACGAGGTTGAAGCGCAGCTCGAGTTCTACAAAAGCGCGGTTTCGATCAATCATCGCCGCCGTGACTTTGAATGACGGGTCCGCTGCTACAAAATCGCGGAACGCCTTGAACATCGCGTCGGTGACCTTGAACTCTTCAGGCTCGAGCTCGTGACGGAAATTGATGCCGCCCGGAATCCGGCTCGATTCAAGACCACGAATCCGGCCATTAACCAACTCGCGTGTGAAGGCAAAAGTCGGACTCAACAAACGCCGCTGAGCGAGGTTCACTGTACGAGGGTTCACGCTCTCGTCAGGTGAGATTCCACCGCCCCCATAAACCGCGCGGCCTGTATCAGTCTTCTTCTCCGGACCCGCCGGCTTTGCCGGTTCTGGTTGGGGCTCACGGCCCACACCTGCTCCGTGTGTGTAGTAATCGTAAAAGCCGCCATTCGAGTAATCACGCTGGATCAGGCGGCCTGAAGGCGTGTAGTACTTCGCGGAAGTCAACGTCAATCCCGCACCGTATTCAAGCGGGATGATGCTTTGCACCAGACCTTTGCCGAAGCTCGTCTGGCCCACAATCAAAGCGCGGTCGTGATCCTGCATAGCTCCCGCGACGATCTCAGATGCCGACGCGGTGTTTTCGTTGATCAGGATCACCAGCGGCGTCAGATCAGGCGCGTTGTTTCGCGATTCGTAGGTATTGTCGCGAAAACCATTGCGGCCTTTCTGAGTAAGGATCAACTGGCCATTCCGCAGAAACACCTCTGCGACATGAATCGCCTGGTCGAGAAATCCGCCCGGATTATTTCGGAGGTCGAGCACGAGCGAGTTCATTCCCCTTGCATGCAAGCGATCGAGCGCATCGAGCAGCTCGTCTGTGGTGGTGTAGTTGAAACCGCGGGTCATGTCGATATAACCGACACCCGGTTTCAACATGTAAGCATCGGGAATGGAAGGCTGCGGCACCGCGTCGCGCACAATGTCGATTTTCTCGATGCGCTTGTCAGCCGCGCGTTCCAACGTCAACTTGACGGTCGAGCCTCTCGGGCCACGAATCTTATCGCGAACCTCCAGCGACGACTTGCCGGTCATCTTTGCGCCATCTACTTCGACAATTCGATCACCATAGCGAAGGCCGGCCCTGCTCGCCGGAGAGCCGTCAAAGGTAGCGGTCACATAAGTGTCCGCTTGATCGCCGCGAACGTAAGTCTGGATAGACGCGCCAATCCCGAAATACTCGGAACGCTGATCCGTCTTCAGCTCATCAAACTCTTCCCTGTCGTAATAGTTCGAATGCGGATCCAGGGAACGAAGCATGCCGATGATCGACGACTTGAACACATCGTTGTAGTTAAGCTTCTTACCATCGACGTACTGCTCCTGAATCATCCTCAACGCTTCGTCGAAATCACGTTCCACCGCGGCTGTAGCAGCGGTGGACGCGGCTCTGTTGGGTCTTCTGCCGGGCAAGCCCGTGCCGGGATTAGTCCCGCTCGAAGTAGTGCCCGATGGAGTCTGAGTTTTTTGCGCGATAACAAAACCGGGAACGACAAGGCTAAAAACTAGCAGGATGAGAGCGACGTGAGCTGGAATTCTTTTCACTTGAAACCTCGAATCTGTTCGAAACTCCTTTGCAATATAACGGATGCGTCGTGGAGCGGCAAGGTTGCGGATTTCTTCGGCGAGGCGACGTCGTACAGAGTTGGATACATTCTCACGCAAAGGCGCAAAGACAGCAAAGAAAATCAGCTTCTTTGCGTTCTCCTGGCCTCTTTGCGCCTTTGCGTGAGACAGACAATTGAAACTGCGCCAGTACCTCGCCGAGGCGTTGCTTGACGGGTGTTTCCCGCCCTCCGTAGAATGAACTTACATATGTGAACAATCGTAAGACGGACATAGAATTCGGTAGTGTGTAAAGGAGTCTGTACGAAATGAGCAGTCCGTATCACAAGGAAGAACATCCGACACCGGAAAGAATAGACGACCTTATGCTTCGCGACGACGATCCCGGTTCTGAAGAACAAAATCGAACAGCATCGTCAGTGCGCGACATCGCATCGCGTATCCCTGAATCGCTGAGCGCAATCGGGCGCGACATCAGCCGGACGATCGAAAAGGCTATCTCGGCGAAAGATGATTACGTCGTGGCGGTAAAGATCTCGCCGGAGGCGCAGGAGAAGCTCGAAGCGTTGGTCCAGGCCGGAGTTTTTCGCAGTCGTGCAGAAGCCGCGGGCTTTCTGATCGACGAAGGTATCAAGACCCAGTCAGCATTGTTTGAGCGTGTCAGGCAGAAGCTCGCCGAAATTGAACGACTGCGAGCAGAGCTCCGTGGCTTAATCGCCGACAAAACAGTCTGAAGCTCACGAATCCGGCGCGCCATGTTCTTCGCGCCCTAACTACCCCCCAAAGAAGTGCTTTACCTTTCCTCGCGAATGGTAAAGCACGCCTTTATTTTCGGCAGAGAAAATTTTGTGACAGAGAGACTTCAATTACCACCAACTCCAATCGAAGAATTTACGCTGGCTAACGGTTTACGAGTTGTGTTGAGTCCGGACCGCGCCATACCCGTCGTTTCAGTAGCTGTCTATTACGACGTCGGCTCACGCAATGAAAAAGAAGGCCGCACCGGCTTTGCTCATTTGTTTGAGCACATGATGTTTCAAGGATCGGAAAACGTTCCTAAAGCCGCGCACTTTCAATACATCTTTAACGCCGGCGGCACGATGAACGGCACCACCTCGACCGAGCGAACAAACTATTTTGAAACGCTGCCTTCGAACTACCTGCCACTCGCTTTCTGGCTGGAGAGTGATCGCATGCGGTCGTTGAAAGTGACGCAGGAGAACCTCGACAATCAACGCAATGCCGTGCAGGAAGAGAAGAGATTGCGCTACGACAATCAACCGTACGTCAATGCATTCCTGCGCATGAACGAGTTGCTCTTTACTAATCCAGCCAATGCGCATTCGACGATCGGCTCGATGGAAGATCTCGACGCTGCCACCATCGACGAGATACAGGAGTTCTTCCGCATTTACTACGCACCAAACAATGCCGTGCTAACTGTCGTCGGCGACTTTGAGAACGACGAAGCGCGTGCACTCGTCGAAAAGTACTTCAATAACATTCCCGCGCAACCCGTGCCGCCACCGGTTGATGTTTCCGAAACAGAGACAGTGGCGATCCGCGAAGAGACGTTTAACGATCCGTTAGCCCCGGCGCCGGCTTTTGTTCTCGGGTGGAAGATTCCGGAAAGACGCACGCCTGACTTCTATGCCCTGTCGCTCGCCGGCACGCTACTTTTCGAGGGCGACAGTTCCCGGCTTTATCAAAAGCTGGTCAAAGGCGATGAATCGGTTGTCTCCATTGAAGGGGGCGTCGATGAACGTCGCGGACCGTCCGCGTTATACATCTTTGCTCTGCCGAAGCCAGGTGAAGAGGTGGAAAAGATTCGCGAGCAGATCTTCGATGAGATCAAACTCATCGCCAGCGATGGACCATCCGAAGCCGAAATGGAGAAACTGCGAAACTCGCTCTGCAACGATGCAGTGCGTGGCCGCCAATCGACGATGTACCGCGCACAGCGTTTGGCAGAGTTTGCATTGTATGACTCCGATCCGCGGCTGGTCGATTCCGAGTTGGACCAGTATCTGAGCGTCACTGCCGAGGACATCAAGCGGGCTATGGCTCGCTACATCGATGTGCCAAATCGCGTAGCGCTCGATATCATTCCCTCAGCCGCTTTCGAATACCCTGAAGCAGCAATGCCTGCTGCTTCACCACAGTCACCCGGCGATCGACATCAGCCGGCGTCGCCACCGCCTCAGGTTCCGGATCTACCTCCAGCCGAACCCGAGTCGCCCGTGCACGTTGACGTTCGCGAAATAAAGCCGGCGACGTCTGAACAACCGCAAGATCCGGCGGATGTGCCGCCACAAACTAAACCTGGTTCTGGTCCATTGCACCCGTAAACATGAGTCAACAAGAAACTTTCCGGAGCCAGGCGCCCGCGCCGCTACAACCCAGGCCGATGACAATTCCCACAGCCCGGGAAACAACTCTGTCCAACGGTCTTTCGCTTGTTGTCGTGGAAGACAGCCGGTTGCCGTTGGTGAGTTACCGGCTGGCATTTCGCTTCGGTGGGGCGTTCGATCCGCCAGACCTTCCGGGGCTTACAGATCTGCTCGCGGGTCTCTTGCCGGAAGGTACCAACTCGAAAACCAGTAAAGAGATCGCCGATGAAGTTGCGCGGATGGGTGCGAGCTTATCAGCCGGGGCCACTTCCGATTACACGATAGTTGGGGCCTCGGCGTTGACTCAGTTCAACGATCCCGTTCTGGACTTGATGGCGGAGGTGATCCTCGAGCCGTCGTTTCCGGAAAATGAGGTTGAACTGGCGAAGCAGAATACAAAGGAGAGTTTGCGACAGCAGCGAGCACAGCCATCGTTTCTCGCGAGCGAGATGGTTTCGCGAGTGATGTTTGGCGATCATCCGTATTCGATCGTGGCGCCGACGCTTGAATCCATCGATCGTTCGTCGCGTGAAGAGTTCGTTAAATTTCACCGCGCCAAGCTTGTTCCGAATAATGCGGTCTTTATTGTTGTGGGCGATGTTAGCTATGACGAAATCGTGAGTCGCGTTGAGTCGTTGTTTTCTACGTGGGAACGGGGTGAGGAGCTCGTTGCGAATTTTCCGGCGCCGCCGGTTCGCACTCAACGGACTGCGTATCTGATCGATCGGGCTGGCTCCGCACAGTCGAACATTGTCA
>JBKPJS010000798.1:0-4169 GCA_046730815.1 Acidobacteriota bacterium | reverse complement strand
CGGATATATCGTGTCATCCGTGGTTAAGAATTGCTTCAGCCGGTGCGGTGCAGGATGAAGTCGGCGATGCGGCGTAGAGTCTCGGTGGGACGATCGATTTGGTCTAACGCGGCGCACGCGTCGCGGTGGGCCGTGATGGCTGCTGCCTTTGTTTCCTCCATCCCAAACAACGCCGGATAAGTTGCTTTATTCGATTGCGCATCTTTGCCGGGTGTTTTCCCAAGGGCTTCAGCCGTCGCGGTGATGTCCAGAAAATCGTCCGTGATCTGAAACAACAGCCCCAGATGTGAACCGTAACTCGTCACCGCCGCCAGCTCCTTCTCAGTCGCCTCCCCGATCATCGCTCCACAACGCGCCGCAGCGACTATCAACGCTCCCGTTTTTAGCCGATGAATCTCTTCAAGTTGCGCGCCGTTGACTTGGCGCGTCTCAGCCTCCATGTCTAGCGCCTGGCCGGCCACCATTCCCTCCGGCGTGGCAGCCGCACGCGCCAACTCCGAAATAAGAGCAATACGCGTTTCCGCTTTGAGTCGCTCGTCTTCGGCAATGGTCCGGAACGCGAGCGTTTGCAGCGCATCGCCCGCAAGAATCGCGGTTGCTTCGTCGAAGCGAACGTGGCACGTTGGTCTACCGCGTCGCAGATCGTCATCATCCATTGCCGGAAGATCGTCGTGAATGAGTGAGTACGTATGGACCATCTCAAACGCGCACGCAGTCCTAATCAACACACCTGTCGAAGCAGCGAAGGCCTGACCCACCGCCAGCAACAGCGCTGGTCGAAAGCGCTTGCCTCCGGCAAACACACTCCAACGAATCGCCTGATGAATTTTTTCCGGTGCAGTCGCAGACGAAGGCAGCAGACTGTTGAGCTCGACTTCCACCAGCGCGCGGCTTCCTGCCAATAGACTGTCTAGTTCAAGCGTGTTTTGGATGAAAACGTCAGAAGGCATTTTCGTCTTCGCCGCGCTCCGGTGCTTCGCTGGGCGGGGGTTCTTTGAAAGGACTCGCGACCGGCCGTCCCTGATTATCGCGCAACAGGATCTCTATTCGTCGTTCAGCCTGGCTCAGACGCTCCTGGCATTCGCGCGAGAGTCGAATGCCGTGCTCAAATAACTCGAGGCTTTTATCGAGCGGCAAGTCGCCGTCTTCCAACTGCCGCACGATGTGCTCCAGGGCTTCGAGCGAAGCCTCAAACGTGCGGGACTGTTCCTGACCATTATTCATGTAACGTCCTCGTTATCTACGCCCTCTCCGGCGCGGCTTAACAAGCAATGACTTCTTGAGCAATGGATTGTTCGAGTCAACTCCCCCAATCGCCGGCAGCTCTTTCATCACATTATCGACCACTCGTTGGACCACAACGTCGTCTTTGAAGTCCGTCACCTTCCAACGATCCGCATCGCGTCGCATCGCTAGCTCGATCGTGCGGTCACTCGTCTTCGCCGTTGCTTTAGCATTGTCTCCCTCGGTCGTTACTGTCACCAAAGACGGAACGGCAATAACAAGAAAGACGAATGGCTTGGGTTCCGACTTCGACGCAAACTCCTTAATCTCCTTCACTACCTCGTCGTGAATGGTTTGCTTCAAACGCGGCAACAGCGACGGCATCATTGCGTCGATCCGCCCTTGTATCGAGCTATTGAGCGAGAAACCGTAACGACCCGCAGCCTTTTGGCTGATACTCGCGGCCATGTTTTTCGCAATCTCGTCGTCGTCAATTCGCTTCTGCAATTCAGCCGCGTCATTTCGCTGCGCCGCGTCGATCAAGAGTGTCAACGTGTAAGTCGGGGTCGATTGATAATGTCGCCACCACAAGAACCCACCAACTGCTGCCACGACGACGACAATCAAAACCAGCAACGCCAAAATCCCCAGCACACGCGGCCACCGTCGACGTTTGTGGACAAGCTTTGTTCCTTCCGTCTTCGGTGCATCAAGGTTGATTACGATTCGCTGCCGCATGCGCTGATCCGCGTTAATCCGTGGCTTCGATCCGTTCGATCCGCGTTCCCAGTTTTCCTTTCGCCAGCCGCACACTCAATTCATCGCCTGGCGCTACTGACGTCGCCTCACGTACCAATTTACCTGACGCATCCTGAGCTATCGCGTAGCCTCGTTGCAACACCCCAAGCGGCGACAGGGCATCGAGTGAGGCGGCGGCGAGCGCCAGGCGTTCCCGTGCTTCGTGAAGTTTCGTTTCAATTGCGCCGTCGCACGCTGATGAGGCCGCGTCGAATCGCGCCCGCGCGCTATTCAACTGCGATTTCACTTCGTTAAACGCATGCGATAACGCTTGTTCCTGCACCCGCGATCGCAGATCGACTATTTTGAACCGCGTCAATCGCACTAATTGCCGGCCGAGATTCTCGAGAGCCGAACAGATCTGATCTTCACGCGCTGCGACTATCTCGGCGGCCGCCGAAGGCGTCGGTGCGCGGAAGTCGGCCACGAAATCCGCGATGGTGAAATCAGTTTCATGGCCCACGGCTGAAATCACCGGAATCGCAGATTTGCGAATTGCGCGCGCGACTTCTTCCTGATTGAAGGCCCAGAGATCTTCTGTCGAGCCACCTCCTCGTCCCACGATCAGAACGTCGACGAGATCGGCTGTGCGTCCTTCACGCAAGGCGCGTTCGTGATACTGGTTGATGAATCCGATCGCGCGCGCGATGTCTGGACCAGCCGAGTCACCTTGCACTCGCGCGGGTGAAAACAGAACGTGAACCGTTCGCGTGCGCCGTGAAATCACGTTGAGAATGTCGCGAATCGCAGCTCCGGTGGGCGACGTCACGATGCCGACTCGACGCGGGAACACAGGCAGCGGCCGTTTCAGTTCTTTGGCGAAAAGTCCTTCCTTCTGCAAACGATCGCGAAGTTGTTCGAACGCGATTCGCAGCGCGCCCGCGCCGACAGGATCGAGTGCATACACGATCAGCTCATACTCACCGCGTGGTGCGTAGACCGAAAGTTTTCCACGAGCGCGCACGTGCAAACCATTCGCGGGACGGAACCGGATGCGAGTGTTTGCCGACCGAAAGCACTTGGCGCGTAGCTGGGCGTTTTGGTCTTTGAGGGTGAAATACCAGTGGCCGGAGGAGTGATCTTTGAAGTTTGAGATTTCGCCTTCGACCCAAACGGAGACGAAGCGCGACTCGAGTGCGATTCTGATCGAGTTCGTTAGCTGGGAGACAGTTAACGGCTTTCGTTCTGTTTCGTCGAAAAGGGCGTTGAAAAGGGGTTGGTTCACAGGATTACAGGATGTTTCAAGATTTGCAGATTTGGATCAAGGTGTGTTGAGACCGACTACTGGACTCAATCTTACCGAAGCACCGTCGCGATTGGTGCGCACGCGCACGCGAGGGGAGTTGGAGATCGAGTTCGATGCGTAAGTAATCGTGTACGCCGATCGCAACTGCGCTACGACGTCGTCATACGCCTTTTGCAAATCTTCGAGCCGCCGAATCGGATAATAAATTCCACCGGAAGCGGCGGCGAGTTTCCGTCCTTCCTCATCAGCGCGCGTCGTCAACGTCAGATAACGCGTGCGCAGCGGATCGATTGTAATCTCCGGCTTTGGCACACTCGATTCAGGTATCAGTCCCGAAGGCACATACAGCGGATAAACAAGCGCGCCCGATTCGCTCAGCGCTTCCAGAATAGCCGGGAACGGCAGGAACGATTTGTTGTCGTCGCCGTCAGACATCACCACAATCGCCGTGCGCTCGCCGCGAAGCTGCCTCAGCGGGTCACTCAAAACGTACCCCAGTGCATCGTAAAGCGCGGTGCCGCCACCGGCATCGATTTCATCCAACTTCCGCGAAAGCATCTGGCGGTCAGTGCTGAAATCCGAAATCACCTGGATGTCGTCGCGAAAGCTGATGATGGAAATGCGATCCTGCGGGCTGGTCGTGCGGAGGAAGTCGCGAGCCGCTTTGCGAATAAAATCCATTCGTTCCTCGACGCTGCCGGACACGTCCAACAGCAACACGAGATTGAAAGGCTCATTCGCCGGCGCAACGCTGGTGACGCGCCGTTCGATGCCATTTTCCCAAACAGTGAAATCGGTTTCGCGCATGCCTCCGATCGCGCGTCCATTGCGATCAGTAACGCTGGCGTTGAACCGCATCAATTGCGGCGCGACCGTGCTCACAATCTTTCCCGGCGGAGTG
>JBKPJS010000797.1:0-6435 GCA_046730815.1 Acidobacteriota bacterium | reverse complement strand
GGGGGCTCCGTCTTAAGGATTGACGCCAGCGTGTCGCTCGGCGTATCGCCCTGAAACGGTTTACGGCCCGCGACCATCTCGTAAATGACCGCGCCCAGGCTGAAAATGTCGGAGCGGCTATCGACGCCAAGTCCGCGCGCTTGTTCGGGCGACATGTACCCGGCCGTTCCAATCACGATCCCCGAACCGGTGCGCACCTGAATCGTCGGTGCTTCCGCAATCACAGCGGGTGATGCTTGCTCGCTTAGTTTTGCCAACCCGAAGTCGAGAACCTTCACGTAGCCATCAGGCCGCAGCATTATGTTTTCCGGTTTGATATCGCGATGAATAATGCCCGCTTTGTGCGCGGCGGAAAGCGCATCGGCAACCTGGATCGCGACGTTGAGAGCTTCAGAAAGCGTCGGCCCTGAGCGGCTCAAGCGATGGCGCAACGTTTCGCCTTCGACAAATTCGGTCGCGATAATGTGGGAGCCTGCGGCCTGCCGAATTTCGTAGATCGTGATGATGTTCGGGTGGTTGAGCGCTGAAGCTGCTCGAGCTTCCTGCTCGAAGCGACGAAGTCGATCGGCGTCGGTTGTGAACGAAGCGGGAAGCAGTTTCAAAGCGACTTTGCGACCGAGTCGCTTGTCTTCGGCGAGATACACCTCACCCATTCCGCCGCGACTAATAAAGGAGATCACTTCATATGAAGCGATGGTCTGACCTGACATGAGCTCTGCTCGCTCGCCCGCAAGCATCGATGCGGCAACCTGAAACGCAGGCTGGTCGATGAAGCTCCCACTCTGCTCGTGCGACGCGATCAACGATTCAACTTCGCTGCGCAAATTTTCGTCGCCGGAGCACGCCTGCACAATGAACGGCCCTCGCTCTTCAGGACGATGCATAAGCGCCGAATTGAATATTTCTTTTACCTGTTGCCAGCGTTCCGGGGTCATACCTACTGCTAAACAGTCCTTCAATTAACACGCGCACGAATCTTCCAAACTCCCTCAAATCCATTTTTGTGCATTTTTGTGCATCTTTGTGGTGCTATTCCAACTGGCTGCGCAGCCATGCGCGCGCCATCTTCCACTCGCGCTCGACGGTGGCATGCCCGATTCCCAAGACCTCCGCAATTTCTTCAATCGAAAGGCCGCCGAAGAACTTCAACTCGACAATACGGCTCTGCTGAGGGTCCATCTTCGCCAGCTCATCCAGCGCCTCGTTCAGACCAAGCAGGTCAACTTCAGGTTGTTTCACAAGCGTTTGGGCGCTCGTAATCGAAATCCGTTGCTGCCCTGAGCCACCACGCTTTGCCGCCTGATGCTGGCGGGCGTGGTCCACCAGGATGCGGCGCATCAACTGCGCAGAAATGCCGAAGAAATGTGCCCGGTTCTGCCACTTTGCATTTCTTTGATCGACCAGCTTGAGATACGCCTCATTGACCAGCGCCGTCGGCTGAAGTGTGTGTCCCGCGCGTTCCCGCCGCAAATAGTTGCTCGCCAGGCGTCGCAGCTCGCTATAGACCAGCGGCATCAGTTTTTCCAGTGCCACCTGGTCACCTTTACCCCAGTCAATTAAAAGCTGGGTTATACCTTCGGACGACTGCATACGTCTGCTCATCTCTAAGTAGCCGCAGAGTTTACAACAAATATTTCGCCGCCGTGAGGGGATCCGGGGCAATCGTGCGCGTGAATAGATGAAGGCAAAGTGCTAACTGATTAGGAGGTCCATCATGAAAAGACATCTCAACATCTCCCTCGCTATAACCATTCTCGTCGGTGTTCTCGCCATCGGCGCGCAAGCGCAAACGTTGAGCGCTCAAAAAGTGGTCGCCAACGTCCCGTTCGCATTCAATGTCGGTCAAACACGCCTGCCGGCTGGGAAATATACGATCACGGTCATGAATCCTGCTTCTGATCGAAAGATCTTGCAGATTCGAAATTCTAACGGTCGCGAGAGTGCGATGATCCAGACGACAGGCGCGCTCGGAAACGCCAATGACGACGCGAAGCTCGTGTTTCACCGTTACGGCGATCGGTATTTCTTCGCGCAGGCGCAAATGGCCGGCGACGCGACCCGCCTTGCGGCAATCAAGTCGAAAGCAGAACGCGTAGAGAAACAAACGCTTGCCAACTCAGGCAAAAAGAGTGTGGTTGTAATCCTCGCCGAATGATCCCTCATCGGCTGGCAGAAGTTGGGGAACTCCTTGCCGGCTGATTGACAGGATTACAGGATTTGCACGATTAACAGGATAAGTTTCTGCTATCCTGATAATCCTGTTAATCCTGTAATCCTGTCTAAATGCATCTTCGCACCGAAGCAATCGCCGGAATCACAACCTTCTTCACCATGGCTTACATCGTCGTGGTGAACCCTACGATCCTCTCGACTCCCGGAACAGGCATGGCTTTCAGTGGTGTGCTGACCGCGACCGTGCTCGTCTGTTTTGTGATGACACTGCTGATGGGTCTCTACGCGAAACTTCCGTTCGCCGTGGCGCCCGGCATGGGCATCAACGCCTTCTTCACGTTCACCATCATCCTCACGCAAAAAGTCTGGTGGCAGGTTGCACTGGGAATCATCTTTTGGGCGGGCGTGCTCTTTCTTCTGATCTCCGTGACTCCGATTCGCGAAACGATCGCGAAGGCAATTCCTTCCGAGTTGAGAATCGGAACTGCCGCGGGCATTGGGATCTTCCTGACATTCATCGGTCTCAAAAACGCCGGACTCATAGCTTCGGATCCGGTGACGTTCGTTAAACTCGGAACGCTCGGCGTTCAGGCATTGCTGGCCATACTGGGTTTGATCGTGACGCTTGTCCTCACGATCCGTCGCAGCGCGTTCGCGTATCTTGCCGGCATCTTTTTGGTCACACTCGTGGCGTGGGCGATGGGACAAGTTGCGGCGCCGCAGAGTTTCTTCAGTGCCCCTGACTTCAAGACGGTGTTTTTAAAGTCGGACATTTGGGGCGCGCTCAAACTTTCACTGCTGCCCGCGATCGTCGGCATACTCTTCACGGATCTATTTGATTCGATCTCAACTTTCATCGGCGTCGCGCATGCGGCTGAGCTGCTCGACGAGCACGGAAATCCACGCAATCTGCGACAGGGACTAATCGTCGATTCCGTTGCGACCTTCGGTGCGGGCCTGGCGGGCACGTCGTCGGGCACGGCTTACATCGAGAGCATCGCGGGTATCAATAGCGGGGGACGCACCGGCTTGACCTCCGTCTTCACCGCGCTCTGTTTCCTGCCGTGCTTCTTTTTCGCGCCGCTTGCCGGCATGGTTCCCGCTTACGCAACGGCGCCGGCTCTGTTACTCGTCGGCGCGTCGATGTTCAAAAGCGTCAATCAGATCGACTTCCGCAAAATCGAAGAGGGCTTCCCCGCGTTTTTGACTATAATCCTCATCCCCCTTACCTTTTCGATCACCCAGGGGATACTCTGGGGATTCATTTCGCACGTTGGCCTTTATCTGTTAGTCGGCCGTCGTAGAGAGATTCATCCAGTAATGTTCGTGCTCGCGCTGATCGCGATTGGGTTACTGCTGTTGGAGCATTCGAAGTTGTCAGAGGCTTTATGAGAAATATCCTTGCCCTTCTACTCATCGCGGTCTTCGCTACTGCTGCGGCCGCACAAACACCTTCTCCCAGTCCAACACCGCAAGACAAACGCGGTCTCGGGATTCAAAGCAGCGGTCAAACAACAAACTCTCAAACGAGTTCGCAATCGCGAGAAGCCAAACCGGAGCTTGTTCTCCAAACCGGATACAACAATGTCATCGGCGCAACTCGACTCATCTTAAGTCCTGACGGTCGTCTGCTAGCCACCGGCACATTACGCAGCAACACCATCAAGCTTTGGGAAACTGCGACCAACCGCAAGCTGCGCGATCTTTCGAGCAGCGGACAAAACTCAATGGCAGTCGCTCCAGCCATCGCGTTCAGTCGTGACAGTCGACTGATCGCTGCTTCTGCTGGTGACAATTCCATAAAGGTTTGGGACGTGATGAGCGGGCGTGAATTGTATTCCTTCGCCGGAGTTCAAGGCTCGATGATGTCTGCGGTGGGTGTTTACTTTGTTGGCTTCGCTTCAGACAACCGGCTCGTGACGGTGAGTGATGCTGTCAGAGTTTGGGATCTTTCCACCGGACGCGAATTGCGCACACTCGAGTCGAACGTGATGTCCATCGCATTTAATAGCACTGACAGTCCAGTGATTCTTTCCCCCGATGGCAATCAACTCCTGCTCCTTACTGATGAACCGCAAATCAAGATTGTAGATATCGCGACCGGCCGTGAAGTTAGTCGCGTGAAACTGGCCGGCGATCGGATCGAGAGCGTGCAGCTTGCTTTCACTACGGATGGGAACCTGCTTGCTGCGGGAATACAGGACAAGCGCTTGAAATTTTGGAACCTGACGTCCAAAAAAGACCAGGAGCTTGCACGAACAGCGAAAGATTTTTCTTTTGTTAAGTTCAGCCGTGACGGTCGCCTGCTCGCACTCTCTGAAAGTTACACCGTAAAACTCTGGGACGTAGCCACGCTGCGTGAGCTACCGGCGTTGAAAGCTCCAAACAGCGGCGCCTTTCCCCAGGGCCAAGCGTTCATGGCGTTCAGCGAGGACGGAAAACGGATCGCCACCGGCGGCTTCGATACCGACACGATCGTTTGGGAAGCGGAGACCGGCAAACGACTCTCAAACCTGAGTGGCCGTACTAACATGGCTTACAACGTCGCGTTCAGCCCTGACGGCACTGAGCTCTCCGCCGGAGGCCGCACGCGTTGGGATCTGCGCACTGGTCGCGGCCTACGAACAACCCCTGAAACGTCAGAAAAAACTTTTGGGCTCACGAGTCCGGATGGCCGCGTGCTCGCGCTGATGAAACCCAACAGTAGCGAAGTGCCGGTTGTCGAGAGTCCAGGCGGACGACCGCTTCATACACTGATTCCGGCAGGCGAGGTCGGAACTGTCCAGCGCATGCGGTTCAGCCCTGACGGAACAATGCTCGCCATTATGTATGGCCCACGTGACGACATACGACCATCGCCGACTACAAACTTCTCGTTGGGCAGCGCAGTTAAGATTTGGGATGTAAAGAGTGGTCGGGAGCTTCGCACGATCAATGCGGACCAGATTCCGATGGCGGTAGATTTCAGCGCTGACGGCCGCGTTATCGGGACCGTTGGATCGATGGGCCAAATATCTCTTTGGGACGTGCAGTCAGGCAGCAAGTTGCGCGATCTCACCTCAGCGCCTATCAGTGTATTCAACCCCGCCAACATCAAACCGGGTCAGATGCCAAACGTGAATGACATCGCGGCAATGATGACTAGCGTAATTGGAAACATGTCCGCGGGAACGATGGGCAGTGTGACGTCGCTCGCTTTCAGCGGCGATGGACGCATGCTGGCGACCGGAGGAGTCGAGTCGAAAGCAAACATCGACATCGCAGCGATGATGAGCGGCGCAATGAGCGGTCAGCGTCCAAAAAAGGGTTCAAAGACGCCCGACCCGGCTGACATGATGAAGGACCTGAAAGTTGAATCAGTGGGCCAAGTCAAACTTTGGGACGTGGCGACGGGCCGCGAGATCGCGGCGATCAAAGGACACGGTCGAGGCGTTACCAAAGTAGCATTCAGCCGTGATGGCAAACTACTCGCTACCGGCGCGAGCGATAATACGATCAAGATTTGGGATGTCGCGACGCGAACCGAGGTACGGGCTCTCACCGGCCACACTTCCAGCATTGAATCGATCGACTTCACTCCCGACGGCCGCTTGCTCGCGTCTGCAAGCGAAGATGGCAGCACATTTCTTTGGGACACAAAAACAGGCGAACACCTCCTGACGCTGATCTCGCTCGACGACGGCAGCGAGTGGATGGTCGTCACGCCGCAAGGCCTTTTCGACGGCACGCCTGTTTCATGGAACCAGATTCTGTGGCGTTACAATCAGGAAACGTTCAACGTCGCTCCGATCGAATGGTTCTTCAATGAGTTTTACTATCCGGGGTTGCTGGCTGACATCTTCGCGGGGAAACGTCCGCGCGTCGCGCAGGACGTGTCGAAGAAAGATCGGCGCCAACCCGTCGTTAAGTTGTCAATTGTGGGCCAGGCGCCTGAATCAACCGTAGCGACGCGGACCGTTAAGGTAAAAATTGACATCTCCGATGCGCCCGCCGACAAAGACAATTCGCAAGGCACTGGCGCGCAGGACGTGCGATTATTTCGCAACGGTTCGCTCGTGAAGGTGTGGCACGGCGACGTTCTGAAAGGCCAACCGGCTGTAGCACTCGAAGAAGAGATCACCGTAACCGCTGGTCCGAATAGGCTCGTGGCCTACGCCTTCAATCGCGACAACGTTAAGAGCAAAGACGCGCCGCTGGTGTTTACCGGCGCCGATACTCTGAAGCGAAAGGGCACTGCTTACATTATTGCTGTCGGGGTCAACG
>JBKPJS010000796.1:0-6583 GCA_046730815.1 Acidobacteriota bacterium | reverse complement strand
GCTTAAAATGGCCGTTCTTAATCGCCGGTGGCCTGCAATAATACTTTCACCTGCGTGCAACACTGCTCAGCTCCCCGAGGCATTTTTAATCTGCTCGTATCTGCGTCGTTATTGCGGAGGAATTCGTGAAGCAAGTTTTCTGGTTCTTGTGCGCCAGCATCGTGCCTGCGCTAATCGGTGGCTCGCTCGCCTCCGTCGCGGCTCAATCATCAAGCCCAACGCCGGACCCTTTCATCGTCCAACTTACTTCAAATCCGAACCCGGCTTTTAACTCCGTCATGAGCGACATGACCGCTAATGGCCGCTTTCTCGTTTTCGTGTCTAACGGAGACGTAGCTACTGAAAAGACTGCCAGCAGAAATAATGCCGACGGCAATACCGAGATCTTCCTGGCCGACTACGCCCAGCGCCGCATCTTTCAGATCACGAATACCAGGCATGTTCCGAACCCAGTAGCATCGCCGAGCCCGACGCCAACTCCGAGTCCAACACCGACCCCAAGCCCAACGCCGACCCCGGCTGCGACGCCTGCTGATCTAACTAAAGTGGAGATCGAGATCGATAACAGGTCTCCCATGATCTCCCTTGCGCCGGTACTGTCGGGCGGCCAACGCGTGTACACCATTGTCTTCAGTTCGAATGCGCCGAATCCCGGAAACTTCGACGGGACAGAGGGTAACCTGCCAAAGGACGGCAATTCGGAAATTTGGATTTACCGGCTTCCGCCTGTGACTGATGTCGACTTAACCCTCGGCGCCGATCTGCCGCTGCAGGATTTGACCGCCGGGACATTCGATCAAGTTACCGACACTCCTGCCAGCCGCGTACCTAGGCCCGGCTCAGCAACGTCCGCTCCGTTCTTTGCTGATGACAATCGCGAGCCCGCGATTTCCGATAATGGAAATCTTCTGGCGTTTATCTCTACGCGCGACCTCGTGCCGGGCGTCGGCAACACCGATGGCAATCCGGAATTGTTCTTTTACAACGTCGCCAGTGACACCTTCACGCAGGGAACGAACACGAAGGATGCTGTCGTCGGAGTTGGACTAGTCTTTCAGAGTAACCCGTCGTTGTCTTCCGATGGATCAGTAGTGTCTTTCATTTCGAGCGCGAATCTGGCCACGAATAACGCCGATGGCAATGCGGAGATCTTTATCGCGGACTCTGGTGGCGGAGCTTTGAGCAACGTTCGTCAGGTCACGCGCACACAGAACGGCGTGACGAACGCGAACGTTCTCAGTCCCGGGCGCCGGTTAAGCCGCAATGGAGCGCTCATCGCATTCGAGTCGCGCGCGACAGATCCCAAGTCAAATGCGGCTGTCACTAATCCTGTGCTCGGGTTTTTCGTTTACACGGCGGCAACTGATACGTTCGTCGAGGTAGGGACGCGGCCTCTCTTCGATGATCTCTTTCGTTTTCCGACTTTTACTGACTACAACGCATCGCTGGCTCCATCCACCCTCGTATTTACATCCCGGTTGAATTGGCGGCCGGACGGGACGCTTCCGCCCACTGCCCAGGCCTCCGAGGGTATAAATCAAACAAATTCACCGCAGCTATTTTCGACTTCGGTTCCCGTTTCTTCTTCAAATACTTTCGTTCGTCTGACTAATACGCGAGGTGCTGCTACTGTGGGCATCCGATTCGCAACCAGTGAAACTCGCAAGCGCATCGGGTTTGCTGTCGGCTCCACGGACTTTGGCGGCGGCAATGCTGATTTGTCGATCGAGATTTTTTATTTGTTGACTCCGACCATCACGGCCCAGTCTGCCGCGGTGCTTTCGTTCTTTACCGGCGCCAGCAACATGCCCGTTGCCGCGGCAACGCCGGCCCCAAGTCCGAGTCCCAGTCCGACACCAACGCCGAGTCCGGTTCCCGGAGCACCGCCCGGTTTAGCTGCGGGTGAATTGAGTATCGTTCGTTCCACTGTGGCGCTCGCTCCTTCAGACGCAACTGCTGCCGGAGTTTCAGAAACGACACGCAGTCCAGCTTTGCCCGTAGAACTCAACGGCGTTTCGCTCAGCGTTAACGGCGTAGCCGCTGGACTTTACTTCGTGGGTAATGCCAGCAAGCAAATCAACTTCGTGATGCCTATCACCCTCGCTGCAGGGCTGGGCACAGTAGCCGTTAACGTACTTGATGCGGGCGCGAACACAGACACGCTCCACCGTGGCTTCGTGCAGATTGTGACCGGACAACCGGACATCTTCACGACGACGAATGACGCAGGCGGACGGGCGGCCGCTTTGAACGTGACGAACCCGAGTGCTCGGACACCGGAGCCGTTTAGCGTCACGTCGCAGGACGCGGCCGGTAATACGGTGCCGACAGTGATCGAATTGAGCGTCACTGGATTGCGCTTTGCCGCGACCTCGGAAGTCACTGTCACCGTCGGGACGACCGCGATTACCGGGAGCGCGATTGTGGCCGTTCGATCGAACCCGGAAATGCCCGGTTTTGACGTTATTAACTTCACTCTGCCTGCATCCTTGGCAGGCGCTGGAGACGTGCCAATCCAGGTAACGTTCACACGCGCGGGCTTTACGACTACGAGCCGGCCCGCCGCCACCGCGCCACACATAACGATCAATTGAGCAAGGGAGTCCATCCACAGATTCCACAGATTATCGGTGTAATCTGTGGATGGTTCCTGCTGCATTTTTGCGGATCTTGTGGCACAAACCGTGATACCATGCGACCCGCTGGCCGCTCCCCTGTTCCAGCCGTCCGCGCGTAAGTTAAAACTCGTCCTCGCCAGGAAAGCTCTGAATGCAGTATCCAGTAGCCATCATTGCCAGTGTGGCCATGTTTCTGGCTCTCGGTTCCCGAGAGCGACTGGAGACGCGCGATTCCTTCGAGTTCGAACCTGCGGCACAAACTGTCCACAAAATACGTTGGCCCAGGAAGACTATCGAGGTCTCGCTATCGACTTCGCTGCTCTCTCCCGGCGCAAATATCAAACCCGACAGCGACGTGACGGGCGCCGTGCGCCGGGCCCTCAATCGCTGGTCCAATTTGTCAAACATCAACTTCGTCGTGACGTGGTCGCCGCTGGCTTCAGTCAGTCCGGCAGAAGCAGGCGATGGCATTAATCTTTTGACGATCGCGAACACTCCTGAAAACGAAGCGTTCAATTCCGATTCGACCACCGGACGCACGCGCGTCTTCTTCGATCCGGAAACCGGCAACATCGTCGAGGCAGACATCAGTATCAATCCACGCCCACGAGCTGACGACGGCGCAGAATTGCAGTTCTCCACCGACGGCACGCCCGGCACGTACGATCTGGAAGCTACCTTCACACACGAGATTGGACATCTCCTCGGTTTGGACCACTCGATACTGCTGTCGTCGACGATGCAGGGTCGTCAGGCTATCAACGGGACCTTCGGGCTGCCGGCGTTGACGGAACGAACTTTGAGCGAAGACGATCGTCACAAGATTCGCGGCCTTTATGGACCAAGGCAGCGAGCTGGTCGCATTGAAGGCCGGCTTGCCGACAACCGCACTCCGGGCGTTCTGTTACCACTGAATGGCGCAAGTATCTGGGCTGAGAATATTGCTACTGGGCGCGTAATCGCGAGCGATGTTACGGCTGAGGATGGCAGTTACAAGTTGGAAGGTTTGGCGCCGGGCCAATATCGAGTGATCGTGTCGTCAGGTTCGGAAACCGCGCAGAAGTTTCGCAGTTTTGAATTATCAAACCAAGCCGCCGTCAAGGCAGAGGTGCCGACGCTGCTAAACTCCAGCTTGGTGCCGCTTCAGGTATCGGCGCTCAATCCAAAAGTAATCGGGCTCAACGCAGAACTTTCGACTGTCGCTCTTCCGCTCGTACAAGGTAAACGCGTCAAGATTTATCTCGGCGGTGAGGGAGTCGATCAAGTACCGGGTACCAGTATCCTCGTCAACTCACCATTCTTCACGGTTGATCCGGCAAGTCTTACGCGCGAACAGATCGCCGCGCCATTTCCGGTTGTGAGTATTGAGTTGCAGGTGGCGGCGAATGCGCCCGCCGGCGATTACACGATTCGACTTCAATCCAACTCTGGCGAAACTGCATACGTGCCGGGAGCAATTACAATCGATCCGGGCGCGGTTTTAGCAGCCTCTAATCCTGCCGACGATTTCAGGTCTTTCATCGCTCAGCTCTATGCTGACCTGCTCCGCCTCGATGCGCGTTAATCCGCGGCGGGCCACCATGATGTATATTTGCTGAGCTTTGAAGGAAAAACTACTGACCTTTCTGGTGTGTCCCTCCTGTGAAGGATCTCTGCATCTCTCTGCCAGCAAATCCGCGGACGGTGAGATTATGGAGGGTGAGCTGCGCTGCGCGACGTGCGCTGCTTCGTTTCCCATCACTTCCGGCATTCCACGTTTCGCAAATCTCGAACACGTTGAAAGTGATAAGCGCGCTACAGCCGCGGGCTTCGGTTGGCAGTGGCAGCACTTCACGCAGGAAGACGAACGATATGCCGAGCAGTTCCTCGGTTGGATCGCGCCGGTGACGCCGGAGTTTTTCCGCGACAAAGTTGTGCTCGAAGGCGGCTGCGGTAAAGGCCGTCACACGCAACTCGCCGCGCGTTGGGGCGCGCGCGAAGTTGTCGGCATCGATCTGAGCGTAGCAGTTGAGACGGCTTTCGCCGCCACGCGTTCATTGCCCAACGCCCACATTATTCAAGCTGATATCTATCGGCTGCCATTCGCGCAAAAGTTTGACTACGCTTTTTCTGTCGGCGTCTTGCACCACTTGCCCGATCCGCGCGCCGGTTTTCTATCGCTGGCTTCGAAAGTGAAGCCGGGTGGACACGTGTCAGCATGGATCTATGGCGCCGAGAACAATGAGTGGATCACGCGCTGGGTGAATCCGGTGCGCGAAAAGATAACGTCGCGAATCGATCAACGCGCGTTGCTGCAATTGTCCAAGTTTCCGGCAGCCTTTCTTTACCTCGCCACTAAATTGGTGTATGGACCACTAAACAAAAACGGTTCCTCCCTCACCAAACATCTCTTCTACAACGACTACTTGAGCGCGATCTCGAATTTTGGTTGGCGCGAGCAGCACACGATAGTTTTTGACCACCTGGTAGCGCCGACCGCATTCTATATTTCCCGCGATGAATTTGAGACGTGGTGGCGCGACATTGGGGCAAGTGAAGTAGTAATCAGCTGGCACAATAAGAATAGTTGGAGAGGAACTGGAGTGGTGCCACAAAGAGGCACATAAAGCACAAAAAATGAGTTGAGCTTATTGTGCGACCTACGGCAAATCTTAATGCAGTCGACCCAAACAACTCACCGCAAAATCTGGCAGCCGCTTTGGAAACTTCCGTCTCGGGCGGACCTGGTCTTCTCGTTCGCCAAAAGAGAACTGCTGGGCCGTTACAAAGGATCGGTGTTGGGACTCGCCTGGGCTGTCCTGACACCGGTAGTGATGATCGCGATCTTCACGTTCATCTTTGCGGGTATCTTCGGCGCACGCTTCGGAACAAACGATTCTCATTGGGACTATGCTCTCTACCTCTTTTGCGGTCTCCTGCCGTGGTCCATGTTTCAAGAGTCAGTGCAGCAATCGTCGAACACGATCCTGAATCATTCAAACCTCGTTAAGAGGGTAGTGTTTCCACTCGAAGCACTACCGGCGGCACAGGTGTTCGCGGCGGTCGGCAATCAATTGTTCGCCACTGTTGGTTTACTGGTCGCGACAATTATTGTCCGGAGGCATCTGGAGCTCACTGCGCTGTGGCTGCCGGTGCTGCTGGTTCCGCAGCTTTTATTTGCGCTCGGGGCGGCATGGCTGATCGCTTCACTGGGAGTCTTCCTGCGCGACATTGCGCAGGGCATCACGTTGCTGCTCATGGCCTGGATGTATCTGACTCCGATCATCTACCCGGAATCGATCGTGCCTGAACGTTTCCGCACCTTAATCAATCTCAATCCCTTCACTCCTCTCGTACGCAGCTATCGTCGCATCTTCCTGGACGGATCCCTGCCCGACTGGCGCGGCCTCGGATACTTCGCCGCCATCGCCGTGTTGGTCTTCATCTTCGGCTACTGGTGGTTCGCCCGCACCCGCAGGAGCTTCGCCGACGTCGTGTGACGCTGCTCTCAATGTCCCTGTCTCCAGCCAAGTGCTCGCTGAACCCTTTCCAGAACTGATCGCCAGTCACGATTTGAAAGTTTGCCGATTCTCCGCTTGATTGAGGAGCGCGGAAGCGTGTGAAGGAACGACCTAAAAGCGGAAGGTTGTCGTAACCGGGCGTCTACCCAGTCTTGCAACAGGTAGCCTGTGGAGGTATACGCCGTGCTTACCTGACTGGTAATCAACCCAACAATAACGTCAGGTCGTTCGAGATGGTAAAGCCGCGTTGACAAAACCACCGCAGGTCGTCTCTTGGTTCGTTTGATTCCAGGAAAATCGAGTATTACTACGTCGCCGGTATCAAGGTTTGCTTCTTTTGTTTTCATGAGGATTCTCGCTGTGAGAAAGCGCGAAGGCGGAAAGATCCTGAAGGTCTTCCTCGGACCAGCTATCGCTAAAGTCTATTGTTCCATCGGCCGCCGTGATGTCGTTGAGGATCATGAC
>JBKPJS010000795.1:0-3858 GCA_046730815.1 Acidobacteriota bacterium | reverse complement strand
GTTCATGAATTCATATCCATCGTGGCTCACACGTTTGCCGCCTGCGAACAGGCCCATTTGGCGCCACGTCTCCGGCAGTAGAATCGTTGGACTCAACACTAGGAACACAAGGCCCATGATGGCGAAGAATATCAGGATGCGTTTATGGCCCAACCGCCAACGAGTTTCGGGAAGCCTCTGAAACATCCAGTAGTAACATATACTGATCGCGAAGAGGTGCGGAACGTACTTCGACGCGACCATCGCTCCGTAGCAAGCAGCAGTGGCCCAGTAGTACTTAGTCGGATTATTGTCAGTGCTTTCCGCGACGCGCTGCCCACGCAGCCAAAAGACATTCGCCAGGAGAAAGAAGAAAAGTAAGAACGAATCTTCTTTGGCGATCCGGTTGAATCCGATGCCACTCGGATCGAAGGCCCACAAGGCCGCACCAATCAGAGCGACTTCGGCGCCGAAGAGCTCTGAAGCGATGAGGAAGATCAGAAGCGTGCTCAAAGTTCCGACGATCGCGCCTGGCAATCTCAACGCGGTTTCGGGAGCGATACGATTTGCCGGGCGAGCAGCATTCCACTTTTCGGCGAGGACGATTGTAGCGGCCTGAAACGCCTTCATCAGCATCGGATGTTCGCCGTTTGCGCCTGTCAATCCGTGAGCACGATAATCGGCGACGGCATTGAGTTTGTTGAGCTCGTCCTCGCTTAATCCTTCGGCGCTCAAACCGGTGACACGGAAACCAAACCCCGCAACCATCAGGACCACGAGGGCGGTGAATACCAGCGTTCTGCTGTTTGACAACAGACCACGACCGGCGAAGAGCTCAGGTCTCAAACCGGCGGTGACGATAGCTTCGGCGCGTGCGGACATATCAAAGTGCGACAGGGTAACGAAAGATTCGTGTAAGTGTCAAAAGTGACAGGATTCACAAGATTTTACATGATTTACAAGATTCTAAATGCAAGTAGGTAAAATCCTGTTAATCTTGTAACTCCTGTCAAATGGACCAAACAGACAAACTCGCGCGACGGCTCGGCCTCTTTGATGCCACGATGATCGTCATGGGTGGAATTATCGGCTCCGGGATTTTTATGAACCCGTCAGTCGTCGCCCTTCAGGTTCATACTCCGTTTCTGATTCTCGGCGCGTGGGTTCTGGGCGGATTGTTTGCGCTCGCAGCGGCATTCATCTGGGCCGAACTAGCTGCACTGCGACCGGACGTCGGTGGACAATACGCATACTTGCGAGAAGCGTTTCATCCGGGCGTGGCGTTTGTGTATGGCTGGGTGCTCCTGCTCGTGGTCCAAACCGGTGGTATGGCTGCCGTCGCCGTTACGTTTTCACGTTACTTCGTCGAGTTAACTCACTTACCAATCGCGTATCCATATTTAGCCGCGCTCGTGCTCGCGACACTGACAGTCATCAACTGTTTTGGCGTGCGCGCAGGCAGCACTGTACAAAGCATCCTGATGGTCTTGAAGATTGTGGCCATCGCCTCGCTCGTCGTCTGCGGATTATTATTCGCGAATCGCAGCGCGACATCTTCAGCTCTGTTGGATAGACCACCGTCAGTCGCTCTACTGACAGCCTTCGGCGCGGCGCTCGTTCCGGTCATCTTTGCGTATGGTGGCTGGCAAACAGCGACGTTTGTCGCGGGCGAAATCAAAGAGCCGCGCAAGAACTTACCACGCGGCTTAATCCTGGGAGTAATGGGAGTTGTCCTGCTTTATCTCGCCGCGAACGTGGTTTACCTCAGCGTTCTGGGAACACAAGGACTGGCCGCATCAGCAGCGCCTGCTTCAGACGTTATGCGTGGCGCACTCGGAAATTTTGGCGCACGCGCCATCGCCGCCGGCATAGCGGTCTCAACCGCGGGTTTTTTAAGCCAAAGCATGCTCACCGCGCCACGCGTGTACTTCGCAATGGCCCGGGACGGCTTGTTCTTCAAAAGTGTCGGCACCGTACATCCGAGAACACGAGCGCCGATTGTAGCCATCGCTCTGCAGGGACTGTTCGCTATGGTAATTGCCCTGCTCGGCACGTACGAACGCATTCTCGACTACGTCGTTTCCGTCGACGTGATTTTCTTTGGACTGACTGCGTGCTGTATCTTCGTCTTTCGCAAACGGGAAGCGGTTCAAGGTATCACGAGGGTCCCGGGACATCCGCTGACCACGATCATATTCATCGCGGTCTGTTGGCTCGTTGTTATCAACACCGTCTACCGCAATCCGCAGAATACGTTGATAGGAATCGCGATCATGATCGCAGGTGTTCCAGCTTACTTGTTTTGGCGATGGAGGAATCGCAATGACAGCGGCGCGTAAAGTCAGTGGCTCGTCTTACATGTGCTGGGCAAAGACGAGGTCCACCGCAAAGTACAACCTGGCGACGAGTGGTTTAGGCAACCTGAAACTGCGCGAGCTTCGCGTCTCGCTCGACGACCTCGAAATCACGAATGGTGGTTATGGTTATCAACCGTTGATACAGGCAATTGGGAGCAGGTATCGAGTCGCTACCGGATCGATAGTGACTGCGGCGGGAACCACGTTTGCGAATCACCTGGCGATGGCAGCGCTCATCAAGCCTGGCGACGAAGTATTGTTTGAGCATCCGGCGTACGAGCCAATGCTCGCCGTGGCTTACTACCTCGGCGCAAAGGTGAAGCGCTTTTCGCGCACATTCGAAAACGAGTTTCGCATCCTGCCGGAGGAACTCGAAGCGCTCACCAGTAACTCCACTCGCTTGATCGTCCTAACCAATTTACATAATCCGAGCGGGGTTCTGATCGACGATTCCACGTTGAAGCAGATCGGAGAAATCGCGCGACGAGTTGGTGCGCGCGTTTTGGTTGATGAGGTTTACATCGAGACATTGTTTGAGCAATTGCCTCGGACGGCCTTCCACCTCGGTAATGAGTTCGTGGTGACGAGCAGTCTAACTAAAGCATTCGGTCTGAGTGGTCTGCGCTGTGGTTGGATCTTTGCCGAACCTGAACTCGCGAGGTCGATGTGGCTGCTGAACGATCTCTTCGCGGCGACCCCGGTGCACGCCGGCGAGCGATTAAGTGTTCTTGCCATGCAGCAACTCTCGGAGATCGCGGAGCGCTCGAAACAACTACTGGAACGAAATCGCCAGATACTGAATGAGTTTCTCGATACACGTGAGGATCTTGAAGTAATCAGGCCTGAGTTTGGAACGATAATGTTTCCCCGTGTGCGTCGTGACACGGCCGATGAACTTTGTCGCGTGCTGCGCGAGAAATATGAAACGTCAGTCGTGCCCGGCAGCTTTTTTGAAATGCCTGCGCATTTTCGTGTCGGGATTGCGGGTGATTCGGACGTGTTAGAGGCGGGCTTGGACCGGCTCGGTAAAGCGCTAGACGAAATCGGCCGCAGATGAACGCAGATGAACGCAGATCAGCGTAAATCCGTGTTTATCTGCGGCCCTTTCTCACTTCCTCCACTATTAACCAGTCACGCACTTGTTCAGCAGCTTCAATGGCGACTGCTTCGGTCGTAATTCTGATAGGTGTTCCGGTGGGCCAGTTATCTTTCTTCAACATCGGACCACCGACCGCTTTGTAGTAGACCTTACCCTCAAACTTCTTGCGTCCGGTACGCGGCTCAAGAACCAACACACGAACGTCGAGATCGGGTGAGTTCAAAATCAGAGTCCCGTTCTGAAACTCGTCCACATCAAACTCCAAGAGGATAACGATTGAATCGCTCTCGCGTTTGGCTCGCTTAACAGCGGCGTCGCGCTTGAGATCGCCGACCGATGTAGCAGCGACATTCTTAAACTCGCCGAGATGTTTCAGAAAATTTGTAAAGATCGCGTCTTCACTGAGGAGCTGTTTGGACGAGA
>JBKPJS010000794.1:0-2848 GCA_046730815.1 Acidobacteriota bacterium | reverse complement strand
GCTGACGATACTCTTACCAACATGACCACCCCCGCCACATCCACTCCGCCTCCACCCACACGCAACGAGCCCGAAAGTATCTTCGTGAAGCACTAGCACGGGCAAGACTGCGCCTCAGATGAACGCGGATCAATACAGATGAGACATTTCTGATCTGTGTCATCCGCGTTCATTTGCGGCAAAGGTATTCACGCGCAGACGGCGCATGACGCGGACGCCGGAGCGCCAGTCTTCGTTGATGTCGAAGCGATAGATTTCGATGTCGCTGGAAATGCACTGCGCGAGCGTTTGAAACGAAGGATGGACGCGCAGTGTTGGTGCGACGAGATAGACCAACGGCGCTTCGTCTCTGATCTTTCGCTTGCCGAAGAGTTTTGCTTTGGCGATGTGTCCACGGCGGCGGTGTGCCTCGACACGACGCCAGTAGTCAGCCCCCTGCAACACGTGCTCGCGATCTTCTGAGACCTTCAGCTCAATTACGACCAGCCGGCCATCCTGGCGCAGTGCGAGTAAATCAATAGGCCGAATGCCGAGCCTGGCTCCGCGTGCAGTCCTGAACTGCGCGTGTAGCGGCGCGATGATCAGACCCGGATCAAGCTGAGTTATATCGCGGCGCAACAGCGACTCGAGCCATGCTTCGGGTGCAGCGCGGTAAAAGGCATGTCGATGATCGACGGCCATGGCGGATCGATGCTCGCGCAAGTCACAAAGCAGGTTGCGCCATTCAGTCCACGTTGACTCTTCGAGCAGCCGGCGATGTAAGCGGTCGATTCCAAACCAAACTCTTTGCCTTCCGAGTAACGAGCGCACGCGCGCAAAAGGAAGTCCGAAATAGCGAAGTGTTTCGCCGTGACGCGCGTGCACGACATCGATTGCATCAGGCGCTTCAACAACGATTGCCGAGGTCAGTTCACTGATTGTAGTAGCGGCGACTGGCGGAAATCGCGCCAGCTTCTTTTTCCACAGCTCATCTTTATCCGGGCAAGCGATCTCATTCAACACCGTCAGATCGTCGTCAACGGTGAACACCTTAATAATGTTTCTCAAGGTCTGGCGCAGCAGTGCGACGCGGTAGAGCAGAGGTTTGAGAAGCTCGAGTGAAACTATGAGCCAGAGTTGTTGGACGTGTGGAGGCTTATTCCGATCCGACGTGCGCCTGAACCACAACAACGCTGATGAAAGGAACGCATCCACGACCGCGGGTTGAGTTGAAACGATTGGACCAGTGATGGCAATCCTTTCGTGTTTTCGTCGGAGAAGTATCTGCGCGTAACGCCCGGGCTGTCCGGGCCTCGTTCCACGGCTTAGTGACAATCGCTCGATCGTTGTTTCAGGTTGTAAAATGGCCGCTAATTGGGCCAGGCGATCGCAGCGTATTTGGCGCGCCGCTTGAATAGTTGCCGCAATCGATTTTGCCGAGGCACGCGGAATTAATTCGATTAGCGTTCTCTCAGCGCCCATCCTGCGTGAGGCGTGCAACGCGAGCGATTGGCCGTTCCAGTGCCACGCAAGGATGCGCCACGATCGATTGCCTTTTTCAGTCCAGCAAGAGAGCACAAGTTTATCGTGAGAAAGGGAAATATCGATCTCGTCTCGACGAAGCGATTGAGTTGTTCCATCACTCGACACATACAACCATTCGGCGTGTTGACGAAAGAGTGAGGCGATCTGTTCGAGCGCGGTTTCCAGTTGAAGCATCGTGAGGACAGCCACAAAAAGCACAAAGGGCTCAGGTTTCGTCGATACTTCTACCCTGTGCTACCATTTTTGGTCAACTCATGAAGAACATTTATCTTGCAGGAGCAGTACGAACACCGATTGGCAGATTTGGCGGAACGCTGGCGTTTTGGACCGCCGCCGATCTTGGTCTCGCGGTAGCCAAAGAGAGTTTGCGTCGCGCTGGTGTTGCGGCCGATCAAGTTACCGATTCGATCTGGGGTTGCGCGCGCCAAGCGGGAGGTGGACCAAACGTCGCACGGCAGATCACATGGCGCGCCGGCGTACCCGAAACAGTGCCCGCAGCCACGATCAACCAGGCGTGTGGTTCGGGACTTAAAGCGATCATTCTCGCGGCGCAGGAGATCATGTTGGGTCGTGCTGATGCCGTGCTGGCCGGCGGAACTGAAAGCATGTCGCGCGTGCCTTACTTCGCCGACGGCGCACGCTGGGGCATGCGCATGGGCAACACGCAACTCGTCGACGGCATGTATTGCGATGGCTTCAGCGATCCACTGTCAGGATTGTTGATGGGCCAAACCGCGGAGAAACTTGCGCGACAATATGAGGTCTCGAGAAAAGAGCAGGATGAGTTTGCGTTAAGATCGCAGCAGCGGGCGCAAGCGGCGATTGAGTCGGGCAGATTCAAAGATGAAACGATGCCGCTTGAGGTCAATGGAAAAAAAGGCGAGACGACGAGCTTCACGAGGGATGAACATTGCCGCGCGGGCACCACGCTCGATGATCTCGCGAAGTTGCCGCCGGTATTTTCCAAAGACGGCAGCGTAACTGCCGGCAATTCGTCAGGTATTACAGACGGCGCCGCGGCCTTAGTGGTTTTGAGTGAAGAAGGACTAAAGCGATTCGGATCCACACCACAAGCGCGAATCGTTGATTACGAGATTTGCGGAGTTGCTCCCGAGATTATGGGTATTGGTCCAGTACCCGCGGTGCGCAGGCTACTCGAACGACAACGCCTCACGATTTCCGAGATCGACTTGATCGAACTAAACGAAGCATTCGCGGCGCAGGTGATTGCCTGTGATCGAGAACTCGGCTTCGCTTCCGATCGACTCAACGTTAACGGCGGCGCGATCGCACTGGGCCATCCGATCGGTTGCACTGGAGTTCG
>JBKPJS010000793.1:0-3337 GCA_046730815.1 Acidobacteriota bacterium | reverse complement strand
CACCTTCTGTAATTCTCTTGCTGAAATTGTTAGTGACCATAGGTTTTTATGTGTGGCGTGATACTAGCTCCAACTCTTCCTGGTGTGATACTGGGCCGCTTTCGGGATTGGTCAGCCTGGCGAGCTGGTCCATCATTACATCCTGCCAGGGCAGCCCTCCCAGCCAGCGCTGCTGCGGCGGCATATAACCGAGTTTATCTGCACGCGAGCTGATCTCTTCGGGCACGAAATCGCGGAATGCTTCTCTCAGGATCCATTTGGTCCAACCATTTCTGACCAGGAAGCGCTCCGGCAGTTTGAAAACAAACTCAACCAGATTGTGATCGAGGAAAGGCAGCCGCACTTCACGGCTGTGGGCCATGCTGTTGCGATCGGCGTATCGCAGCAACTCGACCAAGCCCTGTCTCGTCGTATTCCACCAAAGCACTTTACGAAGACTCGAGACTTTGCTGAACTCACGTGGATAAACCGGATCCGCGGGCTCCACCGGACATAAAGCTCCAGTTTCCCTCAAACCTTTCTTAAGAACCCGCTTCACACTCGTGGGCGTTTTCTGCCGGAGGACTCTGCTGAACGCGCCGGGATTAACTCCATGCAGAGCCTGGCAATCTTTTCGCCATTTGAGGTAACCGGGAATGTTGAAGGAACCAAGCAAGTCGTCAGTTATCTCGTTGAAATACGAATGGTAGCCTGCCAGCATCTCATCAGCGCCCTGACCATCCAGCAGCACTGTGACGCCATTCTCTTTGGCCAAACGCATTACGCTCCATTGCGCGTAAACGCTGGTTGACGTGAAAGGCTCCTCCTGATGCCAGAACACGTCGCTGACCTCTTCAAAAAAGCGTTCCCCACTGGGCCACACGTCGTGACGTTCCACCCGGTTCTTCTTAGTAACGAGATCCATCCATTTACCTTCGTCGCGAGATGGATCGTCGAATCGCGCTGAAAAAGTTTTTTGTACAGCAGTCTCCGGCAGGAGCCGATTGATCACGCCGACCACCGTGCTGGAATCGAGTCCGCCTGACAAGCTCGAACCCACTGGAACATCAGCGCGGAGTCGTAGGTTGACGGAGTTGATCATCAACTCGCGAAACTGTTCGACGTAACGCTCGTCACTCCAATCGTCGATCCTGACTCTGGGATCGATGTCCCAGTAGCGACGCTTTTGTAGCCCGCCATCCGCTGTCAGAGTCAGAGTGTGCGCCTGGGGCAAGCGAAAGACATTTTCATAGCTCGTCTGTTCGCCGGACTCGACCTGGCCGTAGTGAGTAAAAAGTGCGAGCGTCTCTTCGTGAATGCTGCGCCCGGCCACACTCGCGGCCCAAAGCGCTTTTATCTCAGAGGCAAACGCAAACAAACGGTTTGGAATGTAGACATAATGAAAAGGCTTTTCGCCAAAACGGTCGCGGGCGATGAACAGTTTTTTTGCGGTCGTGTCCCAGATAGCGAGGGCGAACATGCCGTTGAAGTGCTCGACACACGCCTCACCCCACTGTTGATAAGCCGCGAGAATTACTTCTGTATCCGAAGTGGTTTCGAACGCGTGCCTATGCTCGGCGAGTTCCGCGCGCAGTTCTTTGTAGTTGTAGATCTCGCCGTTGAAGACGATCCAGAACCTGCCATCATGACTGGCCATTGGTTGATGGCCGGCTTGAGACAGGTCGAGAATTGCGAGACGGCGAAATCCAAAAGCCAGATCGAAATGTTCAGATTTGAAGCGATCGAGGTGGGGAAGCGTAAGCCGGCGATCGGTGTCGGGTCCGGCACACGAGATCGCACGTGACGCGCGTGTGTCGACCAGCAGGTAGCCTTCGTCATCTGGACCACGATGCCTGATCGCATTCGTCGCGCGATGCAGGCCGGTCAGTTCAATCGGCTGCTGGTCTAAATTCCAAATTCCAAAAATTCCGCACATCAGACTATCTACCAGAGTTGTTCGTAAACAGCAGTTACGTTCTTGACAAACATCTCCGGACTGAACCTGTTTACGATCGATGTTCGCACGGTCTGCGGGTCGAAATGCGCGCGCCCGGCGATGAAATCTGACATCGCATCCGCCAGCGTCTGCGGATTTGCAACATCAACCAAAACGCCCGTCTCTTCATTCACTATGAATTCGGGTCCTCCGCAACGTGTCGAAATGACCGGCTTACCGCAAGCCATGGCTTCACCGACGACCACGCCGAACGTTTCATGCAAACTGGAGAGAACAAACACGTCGCAAAGCTGCATTTGCTCCCTGACTTGCTCGCGATTGAGCCCGCCGAGGAACCGGCAGCGGTCTGCTACATCCAAACTCCGTGCCAACTGCTCGAGCTTCTCGCGATCCGGCCCGTCGCCGCCGATCACCAGATCGAACGAGTTCAATCCTTTCTCTTTGAGAAGGTGGACTGCCTTGATGAGATGATCCAGGCCTTTTTGTTCTGCGAGTCGCGCCGCTACGAAGAAGCTCTTGCCTGCCTTTTCCTTTTGCCGGCTCGTGCCGTTTGCGGGCATGAAGAAATCGGTTTTCACTGACTCGCCAATCACTTCTATCTGTAGTCCGGGCTGGAAGTCCAGAAGCTGTTTCGCCAGAGCCGGGCTGATTGCGATGAGCCTGTCAACGCCGGTCAGCGTCTCGCGTACAAGCTTGCGGCTCAATTCTGTGCCCAGATGCATAGAAAACGGACTTGAGTGTTCCGTCAGTACGATCGGGATCCCATGTCGCTTCGCCACCTTCAGCGCCGACCAACCTCCAGGCAGGACAACATGCGCGTGAATCAAATCGGGCGTGCCCCATTCCCGAGTTATCTTTCCGAACCCACTCTCCGCCGCTCGGCCAAAGGTACCGAAATCGATTGACTCCGGGCCATGCGGAATGAGTGGGCGCGCGAACTCGCGGTAGACTGTCAACCCCGCCTGCGACTCTTTGACTGATCGATCATCAGCTTTCCGGTTAACGACATTCCGCCATGCGGCCATGCCCGGAATTAAAACGGCGACGTCGTATTGCTTCGACAGCGCAATCGCCTGCTCCTGTATGAAAATCCCGCTGATTGGATCACGGGCATCGGGATACCAGGAGGGAATGATTAATATTTTCTTTCTCATGTATTAGCGCGTAACAAATGAGCGCGCCTCAGTACGGGTTGCGCTAACTCAGTCAATAACTTGAAATCTTCCGCGGTGGGGAGCAGCACCTCTCGCACGGGAGCGCCTGTGTTCTTCACAAAGATGATGATTGTTAATACCGCGCTAAACGAATACGACGCCGTAGTGGCAATTGACGCACCAATGATATTGAATCTTGGGATCAGAAGCAGATCGAGGGTGACCGTGACCACCAGCGATGCACACG
>JBKPJS010000792.1:0-2749 GCA_046730815.1 Acidobacteriota bacterium | reverse complement strand
GCTTCCTCGCCGCGATATTGAGCGGCGCGTTCTGGGCTGCGATCCCAGGCGTTCTGAAAGCGCGCTTCGGCTCGCACGAAGTCATCAACACGATCATGTTGAACTTCATCGCCGTCGCACTCGTCAGCTACTTCACGCAGTATCACTATAAAGTTCCCGGCGATCCGATTTTGGAAACGTCGATGATTGGTCCGGGCGCACACATCGCACGGCTTGGTAAGTTTATTCCCGGTTTTCCTGAACGCATTCCTCTAAATATCGCGTTTTTGCTCGCGCTGCTCTGCTGTCTACTCGTCTACTTGTTTCTGTGGCGAACCAAGTGGGGTTACGAGATACGCGCCACCGGCAGTAATCCGTTTGCGGCCGAGTACGGTGGTATCTCGATTCGCAAACAGATCGTTTTAGCGATGGCCGTGTCCGGCGCACTCGCCGGCATGGTGGGAATCAACGAAGTGCTTGGTTACCGTTATCGTTACTACGACGGCTTCTCTGACAACTATGGCTTTACCGGGATCGCTGTGGCATTACTCGGCCGCAACCATCCAGTGGGCGTGATTCTCGCGGCGTTGTTGTTCGCTGCTTTACAACACGGCGGAATCTACGTCGACGGTTTTTCTGAAAATGTAACCAAGGACATCGTGCAGGTGCTGCAAGGCATCATCATTCTCTTCGTAGCAACTGAGGCTTTCTTCAAATGGATTTTGGGAAGAGACAGGATTACAAAATTTGCATGATTTACAAGATTCCATCGTGTAGATCCTGTAATCCTGTCAAAAGCTGATCTAAATCAATGAAGGATATTTTTACTTTTTCACTCATCGCCTCGACCATCCGACTCGCCACTCCGCTCGTGCTCGCGGCACTCGGTGGTCTATTTTCAGAGCGATCGGGCGTGATCAATATCGCTCTCGAAGGAAAGATGCTTGCCGGAGCGTTCACCGCCGCTGCTGTTACTCACGCTGCTGAGACGAGATTGGCAATGGGCACAGCGAGCCCCTGGATAGGTTTGTTCGCGGGCATGCTCGCCGGCGTGTTCATCGCCGCGATTTACGCCCTGGCCTGTATCAGGTTTAAAGCCGATCAAGTTGTGAGTGGGGCTGCGATCAACATCCTGATGTTGGGCATACCGGGGTTCTTGAGTGGCGCTTTCTTTCTTTCCTCCGGTTCCACTCCGCAAATTCCGAAGGACCACCTGTTGCCACAGTCGCCGGTAATTATTGCCATCACGATCCTCTTACTCGTCGCCGCGATCTGGTATGTCGTTTACAAGACACCCTTCGGATTGCGACTGCGATCCGTCGGCGAGAACCCGGAAGCTGCGGACGCAGCGGGAGTTGGCGTGAGCAACATCAGGTATTCGGGTGTCTTACTTGCCGGCGTGCTTGCCGGAATCGGAGGCGCGTATCTATCGATTGGCCAGTCGTCGCTGTTTACGAGGAACATGACGGCGGGTCGCGGCTTCATTGCGCTCGCTGCTTTGATCTTCGGCAAATGGCGACCGGTACAAACGCTGCTCGCGTGCCTGTTGTTTGGGTTTACTGAAGCGGTTTCGATTCAGATGCAGGGCGTGTTCAAGCTGCCATCCGGTGAAGATATTCCAGTGCAGTTTATTCAAATGGTGCCGTACGTCTTGACCATCGTGGTGCTCGCGGGGTTTATTGGATCGTCCCGGCCGCCGCGAGCTTTGGGTATACCGTATCAGAAAGAGAAGTAGGGCAGGGGTGTCGCAATGGTTAAGCCAATGTCAAGCACGAGTCTTTACGAACGCGCCGAACACGCCGCGAGAATCATCAGGGCCCGAATCAATGTAGACCCGCGTATCGCAATTGTGCTGGGCAGCGGACTGGGCGGATTTGCTGACGACTTTGAAGAAGCTGTCGCCATACCTTACGAAGAGATACCGGGATTTATGCGCTCGACTGCGGAAGGTCATGCGGGCCAGTTGGTGGTTGGTAAGATAGACAATGTTCCTGCTGTGGCCATGCAGGGGCGCGTGCACTACTACGAAGGCTACTCGCTTGAAGAAGTCACATTTCCAATCCGCACATTCAAATTACTTGGGATCAAAACGCTGATTCTGACCAACGCCGCGGGCGGAATAAACGTGCAGCTAACACAGGGCGCGTTGATGGTCATCAGCGACCATCTCAACTTGATGGGTGACAATCCGCTGCGTGGACCAAATGACGAACGGTTTGGACCACGTTTTCCGGATATGTCGGCTGTTTACTCTCCGCAATTGCAGGAGCTCGTGATCGATGAAGCAAAAGCTACCGGAGTGGAAGTGCGACGCGGAATCTACGGCGCTCTATCTGGTCCAAGTTATGAAACTCCGGCTGAAATTCACCTTCTGCGAGCGCTCGGAGCAGACGCGGTTGGGATGAGCACGGTCCCGGAAGCAATCGTGGCGCGTCACATGGGTCTCGAGGTGCTCGGGATTTCATGTATCACGAACCTGGCCGCGGGCATCAGCGATGAGCCGATCAATCATGAAGAAGTGATGGCAACCGGCGATCGCGTGCGTGATACATTTGCGCAGTTACTAAGAAGAGTAGTGAGTCGGATTCATAGTCGAGTCTAAGGAGTTTTTCACGCAATGGCGCAAAGGGCGCAAAGTGTTGCTGCAGAGTTCTTCTTTGCGTCCTTTGCGCCTTTGCGTGAAACTCCCTCTGTCGAGGTTACTTGTGAGCATGATAATCGGCATTTCGGGTGGCACTGGATCAGGAAAGACTACGGTCGCGAATCGGAT
>JBKPJS010000791.1:0-12408 GCA_046730815.1 Acidobacteriota bacterium | reverse complement strand
TCTTTACGGCTTCTCCGGCGGACTCGCGCGATTGAAAGATGCACAGGATCTTTACGGCGAGGGACGCACCAGCGATCTCGCGGGTGCACTCGACGAAACCATCAAACGCTCTTCAGGCATGCCGCTTTCCGCCGTTGTCCTCGCAACCGATGGCGCCTCGAATGTGCCACGCGATCTCGCCGCGGTTTTGAGAGAGCTGAGAGCTCACGATATTCCGGTGTTCACGGTCGGCGTCGGCAACACTTCGCGACCGATGGACGCCGAGTTGACTCGCGTAAACATGCCGCGACGTGTTTTGGTTGGTTCGAGATTGAACATCGAAACGATTGTCGGTCTCAGTGGCTACGGCGCGACGAAAGTTTTGCTTGGCGTGCGTGAAGACGGCCGCGCGATTAAAACTGAAGAGTTCAATTTGCGCGGCAACGACACGCAAGCTCTCAATCTTGAGATTACACCAACAACTCCAGGCGTTCATCGTTACACGGTGGAAGTTACTCCACTCGATGGTGAGTTAACCGTCGACAATAACAAGCAGGACTCGCTGGTCGAAGTAATCGAAGGCCCGCTGCGAATTCTGCACGTCGAGGGCGAACCGCGTTGGGAACTGGGAAAGATTCGCGAATCGCTCCAGCCAAACGAAAAGAACGTTACTGTCGTGTCGCTTCAGCGCACCGGCGAGAACAAGTTTTATCGACAGGGCATTGGGAACCAGACGGAGCTCGCCACTGGATTTCCGAAAACTGAAGAAGAGTTGTTCTCGTATCAGGGTTTAATCATCGGCAGCGTCGAAGCAGGATTCTTCACCGCCGATGAACTGCGAAGCATCGAGGCCTTTGTCGCACGCCGCGGCGGTGGACTACTCGCGCTCGGCGGTCGTCTTTCCTTTGATGGTGGCAAGTACAAAGGCACGACGCTCGAGGAACTGCTTCCGGTTTCGCTTACAGGTGGGCCAGTGGACGATGCAAACTCATTCGCGCCGGTCTACAAGCCGGTGCTCACCGGCGCCGGGCAAACGCATCCCATCACGCGTCTGAATGAGGATCGCGCCGCGAATCAAAAAACGTGGAACGATTTGCCTCCGATCTCAGTGTCAGAAGTGCTGACAAACGTTAAGCCGGGCGCATCAGTGTTGCTCGAAGCTCGCAGGGTTGAAGGGTCAGCGCCAGTCGCACCGCTGCTGATTCAGCAACGTTACGGCCGCGGCCAGACACTGGCGCTGACTGCCGCAGATACCTGGCGCTGGCGCATGAGAATGGATTCGAAAAACAATGCGCACGAAACGTTCTGGCGCCAGATGCTGAGATATCTTGTCAGCGGAACGCCGCAGCAGATCGAAATCGGCACTGAAAAGGAAGTTTACGCGCTCGACGACACTATCAACATCGTCGCCGACATTCGTGATAAACAATTCAATCCAGTCGCCGATGCGCATGCGACCGCGCGCGTAACTAAACCTTCGGGCGCTATTGTCGACGTGCCTTTGAAGTTCACGACGCTTAACTCCGTGAATACTTACGCGGGTGAATTCAAGGCCGATGAGTTAGGCCAGCATCGCATCGAACTCATGGGCGCCAGCACGAGCCTCGGTACGCTGAGCGCCAAAGCAAACATGCTGGTGAGCGATCTAAATCGTGAATACTACAGCGCCGCGCAGAACAGTGATCTGCTAAAGCGCATCTCGGCTGAGACTGGCGGGAAGTATTACACGCCGGCGGAAGCACAATCGTTGCTGGACGATCTGATTTACCGGCAAACACCGTATTCCGAACGCGTGACCAAAGATCTTTGGGACATGCCGGTAAACTTTATGCTCATCGTCGGACTGCTGAGCGCCGAGTGGTTCCTGCGCAAACGCGAAGGTCTCGCTTAGCCACAAAAAGGCACATAATGCACAGAAGGGTAAGACAGCTCGTTCTGGTGGTGTTCCTGGCGGGTGTGGCCTGTGCGCAGACGACAACTGATGTTACGCAGAAGAAACCTGCGCCATTGGATCCCAACAAGTTTGCAGTGATCATCAATGGCGCGGGTGGCGAGCCTGCTTACGCGAAACAGTTTGAAGAATGGACGGGGCAGTTGAGCTCGGTGTTATCGGATAGGTTCGGGTTTGACAGGAAACAGATCAGGGTTCTGACGGAAAAACCTGCCGACACGAGTGTGCCGCGGGCCACGGCTGAGGAAGTGAAACGCACGTTCGCGGCGTTGAAGTCTCAGCTCGACGCCAACAACATCCTTTTTGTTTTTCTGATCGGGCACGGCTCGTCCGATGGTAAGGAGTCGAAGTTCAATCTGGTCGGGCCGGATCTTTCAGCGTCCGAATACAACGTTCTGCTGTCGTCGCTGCCGGCACGTCGGGTGGTAGTTTTCAATATGGCCAGCGCCAGCGGCGAATTCGTCAAGAGCCTCGCGGCGAAAGGCCGCATCGTCATCACGGCGACGCGTAATGGACAGGAGACGAATGCTACG
Organism: Acidobacteriota bacterium; assembly: GCA_046730815.1. Taxonomy (GTDB): domain Bacteria; phylum Acidobacteriota; class Blastocatellia; order Pyrinomonadales; family Pyrinomonadaceae; genus PSRF01. The sequence continues at coordinate 9,945 of JBKPJS010000791.1, read as the reverse complement.
CGTTTCGCCGGATTCTTTATCGCGGCACTCAATGCGCCCGACGCCGATACAGATCAGGACGGGCACACCTCGGTGCTCGAGACCTTTATTTACGCGAACCGGTTGACCGCGGAGTTCTATAAACGGGCAGGCCGGCTCGCGACTGAGCACGCGCTGCTCGACGATAACGGTGACGGCGTAGGGCATGAAAAAGTCGAAGCAGGTGAAGGCCTACTGGCACGTGCTACGTATCTTGATTCTCTGAGCGTTGACGAAGCGGCGGCGACGGCTGCAACCGGAAAGCTACTCAAGGAACGCAGCCGTCTCGAAGGCGAGATTGAGCAATTGATCGCACGCAAAAGAAGCATGCCGGAGAATGAGTACGAGGCGACTCTCGAGCGACTATTTATCGAACTGGCTAAAGTGAATCGTTCTATCAAGCAAGCAGGGTCATAAAGATGAAGAAGATTTCTCACGCAAAGGCGCAAAGGCGCAAAGAAAGACACAAAGGTGAGAGCCTCGCGTTGCGCCTTCCTTTGCGCCTTTGCGCCTTTGCGGGAACTTGCTTTCTCTTTGTACTTTGCGTCGTGGTCCAGGCTCAGATCATCGACACGCGAGGCCTCGCAGAACTCAAAAGAGGCGACTACGACAACGCCTTCAAGCAACTCAGCGCGCGGCTCGCTTCAAATCCAAACGACTTCCCCGCCCAGAAAGCATTACTGCGTGTCTACATCGAGACCGGCCGCTACGCCGAAGCCGAAGCAACCGCAAAGAAGTTCCTGGTAAAGACACCAGAGACCGCTACGGTTCGCCACGAGCTCGGCGAGGTGCTCGCAATCACCGGCCGGTACACCGAAGCCATTGCCGAGTTTGAGCGCGCAGCTACGGATGCTGAAAAGTCAGACGCCGCCGCGCCCGGCGACAAACTCGCCAGCGACTTACGACGCGCTGAACTGCTCGAACTGATCGGACAGGAAGATCGCGCGAAAAAGATCTATGAATCCTTCGTCAAATACTATACCGACAACGATCCCGAAACCGCCCCGGAACTAACGCTGATCGCGCGTGCGCTGGTCCACCTCGAAAGATTCCAGGACGCAAACGACATGTACCGCTCGGCGATCGAAGCTGACTCGAGTTATCTCGAAGCGCACCTCGGCGCCGCCGAACTGTTCACGGAGAAGTACGCTTACGGCGATGCCGCAACGTTTCTTGACGACGTGCTCAGGATAAATCCAAACAGCGCCGAGGGCTATTTAGCTCTCGCTCGCAACAAGCGGCTGGAGGGTGGCGAGGAGATGTCAGCCGCATTGGCGCGCGCGCTTGCCATCAATCCGAATCTCCCCGAGGCACTGGCGCTCAAGGCCGCCACCGCGCTCGAAGCCAGCCGGTTCGACGAAGCCTCGACTGAAATCGATAAAGTACTTAAGGTCAACTCGCGTTCGCTCGAAGCACATTCACTTCGAGCTGCGATGTTCTACCTCCAGGATCGGGACTTCGAACCGGAAGTCGCCGCAACACTTGCGATTAGTCCGAGATACGGCGACATTTTCAACACCCTCTCGCACTACGCCACCATCACGCGACGCACCGAACAGGCAGCTCAGTTCGCACGCCGCGCGATCGAGATCGCGCCGCGCCTGTGGGACGCGCATCTCAATCTCGGAATGGCGTTGCTGCGCCTGGGCCAGATGGAAACTGGCCGCGAAGAAGTGGAAAAAGCTTTCAAAGGCGATCCATTCAATGTCTGGGCCAAGAACACACTCGACCTGCTCGATTCCATGCGCGACTTCAAGGAAACGAAGCGCGGCATTTTTATTATCAAAGCCTCGGCACAGGAGAGCGACGTGCTGTCGCCTTATGCCGCGAACCTGCTCGAAGAAGCCGCAGCTAAGCTGACCTCGAAGTATCGTTTCACACCCAAGGGTCCGATCATCATCGAGATCTTCAACAACCACGAAGATTTTGCGGTGCGCACGCTCGGCATTCCCGGACTCGGCGCGCTCGGGGTCTGTTTTGGGTTTGTAATCGCGCAGGATTCTCCGTCTGCACGTGAGGCCGGCGAGTTCAATTGGGGCAGCACGCTCTGGCACGAATACACGCACGTCATCACGTTGCAGATGACGGACTATCGTATTCCGCGCTGGTTCTCCGAAGGACTTTCTGTTTACGAAGAACGACGAGCGCGACCGGGCTGGGGCGATGATTGGAACCCGATGTTTGTCCGTGCATTCGCAAGCGGACGATGGTTCAAGATCGCGGATCTCGATGGCGGCTTTCAACGGCCGAAGAGTCCGCAGGATGTTCCCATCGCTTACTTCCAGGCATCTCAGATTTGTGAGTTCATTGCCGAACGCTTCGGCTTCGACGCGATCCTCCGCATGCTTGCGATGTATCGCGACAAGGCGCGCACGCCGGATGTGCTGCAACAAGTTTTGAAGTTGAGTGAAAGTGATTTCGATCGTGAATTCACAGCCTATGTGGAGGCGAAAGTGAAGCCGTTGCAGCAGGCGTTGAGCACGCAAAATAACGTCGTTGCTTCGCTTTCGAAAGAAGAAGTGCTGAAGCTGCTTGCGACGCAGGACACGTTTGCGCTGCGCGTACGCGCGGCGGAGCTATTGGCCGCCGATGGCGATACCCAAGGCGCTGTAACTCATTACCTTCGCGCGCTCGAGCTCTTTCCTTACGTTACTGGCGCCGGAAATCCTTACGAGTCGCTGGCAAAGCTGCTCGAACAAAAAGGCGATCAGGCACAGGCCGCCAAGGTGCTTGAAAGCCTGGTTAAGACTGATGAGAACAATCTCGAAGCGTTAAAAACAATCGCGCGCATTCGCCTCGCGCTCGGAGAACGCCAACAAGCACTGGCAGCCTTACAGGCCAGCTTTTTCATCAGCCCGTTCGATTACAAGCTGCACACGCAAGCTGGTGAGTTGAGTGGTGAGCTTAAGAATTACTCACAAGCGCTGACAGAGTTCCAGGTCACACTGGCACTGGCGCCGCCGAATATCGCAGAAGCAAACTACAATGTAGCGTCGGCGTTTCATGCGTTGGGCCGCCAGCCGGAAGCGAAGCGAGCAGTGTTGCGCGCGCTCGAAGCTGCGCCACGCTACGAGAAAGCTCAGGAGTTGTTGTTACGAATAGTAGGACAGTGAATCTGTGTATTCTGTGGATAAATAACGAGGAACCAAATGGCGGTTGACCAATTGACGATCTCGGACGAGCAATTACTCGATAAACTCGGCACCGCGCGCGAGCGCCTGCTGCGCGAAATCAGAAAGGCGATAATCGGGCAGGATGAAGTCGTCGAACAGGTGTTATTGGCACTCTTCGTCGGCGGCCACTCGATCATCACCGGCGTGCCCGGCCTCGCAAAAACATTGCTCGTGCGAACTATCGCCAACGTCCTCGATCTCTCGTTCAAGCGAATCCAGTTCACTCCCGATCTAATGCCCGCCGACATCACCGGCACCGAGATCATCGAAGAAGATCGCGCGACCGGCCACCGTGCAATGCAGTTTATTCCTGGTCCAATTTTCGCCAACATCGTATTGGCCGACGAGATCAATCGCACGCCGCCAAAAACGCAGGCGGCACTGCTCGAAGCGATGCAGGAAGGCCGCGTCACCGTGCAGGGTGTCGGCTATGATCTGCCGCGTCCGTTTCATGTGCTCGCAACACAGAACCCGATTGAGATGGAAGGCACGTATCCGTTGCCCGAGGCGCAGCTCGATCGTTTCATGTTTAATGTGAAGATTGGATACTTGCCGGAAGAGGATGAAATCGAGGTAGTCAAGCAGACCACTTCTCCGCAGGATTACGAGTTTGAACGATTGATGTCCGCGGACGAGATCATCGCCTTTCAACGACTCGTCAGGCAGGTGCCCGCCTCAGACACAGTTGCGCGCTACGCCGTGAGACTGGTCAACGCCAGCCGTCCCGGAACGGTAGCCGCGCCTGATTTTGTGAACAAGTGGGTGACGTGGGGCGGATCGCTGCGCGCGTCGCAATTTCTGATCTTTGGCGGTAAAGCACGCGCGATACTGCGTGGCCGTTACAACGTTTCGTGTGAAGACGTTCGTGCAGTCGCGCCCGCGGTGCTGCGGCATCGTGTGTTGTTGAACTTTCAGGCTGAGGCCGAAAAAGTCGATTCCGATCAAGTTATCAAACAATTGATTGAAACTATACCCGAACCCAAAAGCGGCCTCTAAACAGGATTACAGGATTCATGATTAGGTGTAAATCCTGTAAATCATGTAAATCATGTCAACTACTTCTGTACGTTTTCTCGATCCAGAACTGCTCGCGCGCATCGGCTCGCTCGAGCTGCTCGCACGCGCTGTGGTCGAAGGTTTCATGTCGGGCTTGCATCGTTCGCCATACACAGGCTTCTCGACAGAGTTCACCGAATACCGCCAATACAACGCCGGCGACGATTTGCGCTATCTCGATTGGCGTCTGCTCGGACGCACCGATCGTTATTTCATCAAAAAATATCGCGCCGACACGAACACGCAGTGTCACTTGCTGATCGATACGAGCGCATCGATGAACTACGCGCACTCCAGCTCAGTGACCAAGCTTCAATACGCTCAATATCTTGCGGCGTCGTTGGCTTATCTTTTGAATCGCCAACAAGACTCCGTCGGACTGGTTGCGTTTGCCGAGAAGGTCCACACACACGTTCCCGCGCGCAATCGCACGGGACACATGCGTACCATTTTTGGCAACCTGTCAATGCTTGAAGCCAGTGGCGAGACGCACCTGGCCGAGTCGCTGCACCAGCTCGCCGAAATCCTGACGCGGCGCGGCATCGTCGTGATCATTTCAGACTTCTATGATCAACCAGAGCGCCTGCAAGAAGCGTTTCAGCACCTGCGTTTCAAAGGGCACGACCTGGTCGCGTTTCAAGTGCTCGATCAAAACGAGTTGGACTTTGATTTCACCGATCCGGTGTTGTTGCTGGAAGACGCAGAGACGCAGGAACAGATGCCCGTATTACCGGACGTGGTGATGAGCGGATACCGTGAACGCATGCGCCAGCACGTAGAAGACATGCGACGCTGCGCGACGGCAAACAACGTCGATTACGAAATGTTGACGACGAAGCAGCCTTTGGATTTCGCGCTGTTCTCGTTCCTGTCTCGTCGCGCTGGGAAGTAGTTTATCCACAGATTACACCCATTGTTTCTGTGTAATCTGCGCAATTCTGTGGATCGTTTTTTATGTCGTTCCTGACGCCATTATTTTTCCTCGGCGTTGCGGCGCTCGCAGCGCCGATTCTCGTGCATCTCGTACGGCGTACACGCGCGCGCCGCGTTCAATTTCCTGCCCTCGTTTTCGTGCGCCAGGTGCCGCAACGCACAATCCGCCGCCGCACGTTACAAAACGTGCTGCTGCTGTTGCTTCGTTGTCTCGCAATCCTGCTGATCGTGATCGCTTTTACGCGTCCATTTTTCAACAGCGGCAGCGCCGCGAGAGACAACAGCGCCGCCGGTGCGACGGTGATCCTGGTCGATAATTCCCTGAGCATGCGACGCGAACAGTTATTCGCCGAAGCACAACGGCGGGCTGAGGGTGCGATTGACGATGCGCGCAACGACGAACAGTTGGCGCTGTTGAGTTTCGACAAGCGCTACACAGTCGTTAATCGTTTTATTACTGACAGGAACAGGGTCCGTTTCAATGTGAGGAGTTTAAGTGCCGGATGGGATGGAACAGACTACGAACAAGCATTGCGCGGCGCCGAGTCGCTGTTGGGTGAAATCGAGACGAGTGGTCCAAAGCGGATCGTCATGATCTCGGATTTCCAAATGCCGGGCTGGACGCAGGCCAGCGCCACTTTCAAACTCGCAAATAACACGCAACTCACAACTCTCGACGTTGGCGGAAATAGTCCTCCGCCAAATGTTGCTATCACAAACGTCGAAGCGCGTGGCGTCGTGTTTGGGCAGAAGTACCTCGACAACCTCGTCGTGCACGTCAACAACTTCAGCGACACGCCGCGCGATCACGTTCAGGTTGATTTTCAAATCAACGATCAGACTGTGGAGAAGCGTGACATCAGTCTTAATAGCCGTGATTCGCGAGTAGTTGAATTCACGGGTTTCAATCTCAACGAAGGCGCCAATCGCTGCACGATTGGCGTGGTGAGCGGTGACTTCGCGCCTGACAATCGCTACTACTTCACCCTGCGACGTGAAACTCCGGCAAAGGCGCTGATCGTCGAGAGTGCCACGCGTGGCCGCAGCGACAGTCTTCATCTGCAAAGCGCGCTGACTACAAACGATGATCTGCCATTCAGTTTCAAGCTTAACAGCGCCGGCTCAGTTGATCCGGCCAGCATTCCGGATTACGCCCTCGTGGTTTTGAACGACACGGGCCCACTCAGTCCCGCGCTGGCTGATGCGCTTACGAGATTCGTTGATGGCGGCGGGCAGATGATCGTTTCGACTGGACCACGAACGCAGGCAGACGCATTCAACACGTCGCTCCAGCGAATTGCGCCGGCGATGTTGCGCGAAGCTGTACAGACAAAAGCGGGCGAGAGTGTTGCGATTACCGACGTAAAATTCGATCATCCGATCTTCGAGGTGTTCCAGGAGAGCGGGCGGCTGGCATCTGCGAATGTCATCGGTTACTTCCGCTCAGAGCCACGCGCGAATGCAGCAGTGCTGGCGCGATTCGAGGATGGCAGTCCGGCGCTACTCGAGGCCCGCACCGGCAAAGGACGCGTGATCCTATTCACGTCGTCGCTCGGACCGAGTTGGAACGATCTGCCGCTCACGCCGCTCTACTTGCCGTTCATTCATCAGATGGTCAGTTACGCGGGCGCGCGCGAAGAGAGCTCGTGGTATGGGTTGGGCCAGACTTTCACGGTTGGGAAAGACAAGGAGGCAGCAGCACCACCGCCGATCGATACGCCTGCCGGCGCGAGATTGTCGGAGACGCGGCTCACACCTGACGGCGATCTGCTCGTCACTGCGCGCGAGCCCGGATTCTATCGCTTGCGCTACAGCGATCACCCTGATTTCGCTGCGGTTAATATTGACGGTGCGGAAGGTGACTTCACAAAGTTGAACTTTGCGGAGTTCGTTGCAGGCGTCACAGGTGGAGCGGGTAGTGCTGAGGGAAGTGAAGCGAATCGCAACTTGAGTAATGAAGAGGTCGAGGGCAGGCAGAAGGTTTGGTGGTCGCTGTTGCTGGTCGCCCTGTTGTTGCTTCTGGCAGAATCGTTCCTGGCCCGACGGACAAAGGTGACGAAGATGATCGGGGCCGCAGATTTACGCAGATAACGCTGATCCGCGTTCATCTGCGTAAATCTGCGGCTAAAACGGGATTATATGAACCCTGAAACCAATTTATTACAGGATCTCTTGCGTCGAGCGCGTGCGCGGCGGCAGCTTTTGCTTTCACTGCGCGGCGTCGCCATCAGCGCAGGCGTGGTTGCGGCTGTGCTGTTACTCACCGGCATGGTTGCGCATCGCTATCGATATAACGGCAATGCGTTGATTGTATTGCGTATTGGCGCACTACTCATGTGTATGGCCACGATCTATTTCGCCCTTCTCCGTCCATTGCTCAAACGTATCAGCGACGCCCGTCTAGCTCGTTTGATCGAAGAACACTCGCCGGGCACCGAAGACCGCCTCGTCACTGCGGTCGAGTACTCAAACGATAATCGGCGCATCTCGCCGGCAATCGTCAATCGACTCTACCAGGACGCCAACAGTGTTTCTGCAATGCTCGACGTCGGAAACGTCATCCGCCGTTCGCGTCTCTTGCTGTACGGCGGCGCGGCGCTCGCAAGCTTGCTGGTTTTTGCAGGCGTGTTGAAATGGGGACCAAGCGAGATCTCCGAAGGCGTCGCGCAATTAGTAACCCCAACCACGCTCGCCGCCTCGAAAAATGCTCTGAGCATCAAGGTGAAACCCGGAACAGCGCGCGTGCCGAAAGGGTCCGATCAGGACATCATTGCCACGCTCGTCAACTTCGACTCACAACAAGTAACCATCTTCGCGCGTCCTCTCGAATCTAAAGACGACTTTCAAGGGCAGACGATGGAGCCTGCGAAAGCAAAGACTGACTTTCGCTTTTCGATATTCAACATTCAGGATTCGATGGAGTATTTCGTCGAGTCAAACACTGTCCGTTCCGAAGTCTTTAAACTAAACGTCGTCGATCTGCCTTATGTCAAACAACTCGATCTCTCGCTCAACTTCCCTGCCTTCACGAATCTTCCTACGAAGGCAGTTGAAGATGGAGGCGACATCGCCGCGTTGAAGGGAACTGTCGCGACTATCACTGCGAAACTGTCCGGGAAAGTGCGCGCTGCGCGCATTGTCTTTGCCGACGGAAAAAAGACGGAGATGAAGCAACAGGGCTCCGATTTTGTCGGCGAATTAACTGTCGCCGGCGACACGAGCTACTACATTGAGCTTGTCAGCCTTGACGGCGAAGCCTATCGCGGCTCGAATGAATACGATGTGTCAGTTCTCTCAGACCAACCGCCGGTGATCTCTTTCGACAAGCCCGGACGCGACAAGAAGGCAACGAACCTTGAAGAAGTCTTCACTCAGGCACGTGCTGAAGACGACTACGGCGTCGTTTCGATGGACCTGCACTTCTCTGTCAACGGCGGCGAGGAGAAGAAAGTCAATCTCCAGCAACTAACTCGCGAGTCAGCGCGCTCACTCACCGGCGCGTACACATTCTTTCTCGAGGAATACAATCTCAAGCCCGGAGACTTCATCGCCTACTTCGCGAAAGCGCGCGATGCCGCTAATGAATCGACGAGCGACATCTACTTCATCGAAGTCAAACCTTTCGAGATGGAATACAAGCAGGCGCAGCAGCAAGGTGGCGGCGGTGGCGGGGGCGGCGATCAGGAACAGAACGCATTATCGCGACGTCAAAAAGATCTAATCGCGGCGACGCACCGGCTCGTTCGGGAAGGTGACAAGTACACGGACCAAGAGCGTAAGGACGGTTACGAAGCTGTTGCTGCCGGCCAAGAGAAGCTGCGCACCGACACGCTGGAGTTCATTGATCGCATGGGGCGCCGGCTCGGTGGTGTCGAGGGAGGGCAAAAGCAAGTCGTCGAGATGGCCGAGCACTTGCGACAGGCTGCAAAGGAGATGGAAGGCGCGCCTCCACCGTTACGAAAAGAAGCAGGCAAAGATGCTTTGCCACCGGAGCAGCGCGCGCTGCAACGACTACTCGCTGCCGATGCGATCTTTCGCGAAGTGCAAGTCGCATTTGGCAATCAGAACAGCGGCGGCGGTGGTAGTGGCGGCGAACGAGAGCAACAGGAACTCGCCGGTCTGTTCGAGCTAGAGCTCGACAAGATGAAGAACCAGTATGAGACCGTGCAGCGTGCGCAACAGCAACAGGCTGAACAGCAGAAGAGTGAAGCCGAACGGCGTCTCGAAGAACTCGCTCGCCGGCAGCAACAAGCGCTCGAAGAACAACGACGGCGACAGCAGGGACCGGCGAATGGATCGAACAGCAATCAGCGACAACAGCAGGAGTTGATTGAAGAGACGCGCAAGGCAGCGCGGGAGCTAGAGCGTCTTTCGCGTGAACGTCGCGATGCGCAGATGCAGGAGTTAAGTAGACAACTCAATCAAACGGCCGACGAAATGCAGAAGGCCCAGGCTGCTGCTCGTGGTAACTCCAGTGACTCGATCGCGCAGAACGAAAAAGCGCTCGAACGATTGCAGCAGGCGCAACAACGTCTCCAGCAGATGAATGGCGCGAGTGGCCAACGCGGCGGGCAGTCAGGAGCAGCAGGACGCCAACAGCAGATTTCCGATCTGCGCCAACGCGCGGCGCAAGCAGCTTCTCGCCAACGTGAGATAGCAAAGGACATGGAAAATCTTGGGCGCCGCGGCGGGCAGAACGCGCAGGACGAGAATTCTAAGAAAACGCGCGAGCAGTTGGCCGAGAGGAAAGACACGCTTGCAGACA
>JBKPJS010000790.1:0-3826 GCA_046730815.1 Acidobacteriota bacterium | reverse complement strand
GGTATATCTCGCAACGCATCATTTTCGCGAATCCGGCGCGTTGCGCCCAATCCATCCAAGGTCGGCAAGTTGATGTCCATTAAAATCAGGTTGGGCATCATCTGTGTCGCAACGGTAATAGCGTCTTCACCATTACTGGCTGTTACCACTCTGTAACCCTGTTGTTGAAGATCCAGGCTGATCATCGCTACGTTATCGGCCGAATCGTCGACCACAAGAATCAAAAACTTCGGCTCGATTGGTTGACCCTCTTTCGAGACGTTCTTGAGGTTGAATGCCGGGAGTCCCGAAGTGGCTAACGGGTCTTTGTGTTTCATATGCCGCGATTATAACAGTAGACAGGATTTACACGATTGTCAGGATTATTATCTCAATCATCGCAATCGTGTAAAATCTTGTTCGTCAATTCTGAGTGTGTATTGCACAAAGCATCTTCATCTTACGTCGAGAACGGAGCAATTATGACAAGAAACTTCTCAGCAGTGGCCAGGCTACTACTTCTTCCCCTATTCATTTTGCTGATTTCCCAACACGCCGTCCTCGCTCAGGACCACGCGGCGAAGATTCAGGAGGTGCTCGCGCTGGCGCATAAGTACCGGCAGTTTAATGGCACCGCGCTGGTGGCGGAGAATGGGAAGGTTATCTACAAGGGCGCGTTTGGGATGGCGAATATGGAGTGGGGGATTCCGAATACACCTGATACGAAGTTTCGCCTCGGATCAATCACCAAGCAGTTCACCTCCATGCTCACGCTCCAACTCGTCGAGCAAGGGAAGATCAAGCTTGATGGGAAACTCTCGGATTACTTACCCGATTACAGAAAAGACATTGGCGACAAGGTGACCATTCATCACCTGCTAACGCACACGTCCGGCATCCCGAGTTATACGGGTCTACCTGGCTTCGTGGAAAATATGAGTCGTGATCCGTACAAAGTCGGTGACTTTGTTAAGAAGTATGCGAGCGGTGATCTGGAGTTCGAGCCTGGCTCGAAGTTCTCTTACAACAACTCGGGTTACTTTCTACTCGGCGCGATCATCGAACGCGTCACAGGCAAACCTTACGAACAATTGTTGAAGGAAAACATTCTCGATCCAGCCGGCATGAAGAACACCGGCTACGATCATCACGACACCATCATTCCCAAACGTGCCTCCGGCTATAACAACACGCCCAATGGTTACACCAACGCTGCTTACCTCGACATGTCAATCCCTTACGCAGCCGGCTCGATGTACTCAACCGTCGAAGACCTTTACCTGTGGGACCAGGCGCTCTACACGGACAAGCTGCTCTCCGCGCAATCGAAAGAGCTGATGTACAAACCATTCCTCGATGACTATGCCTATGGCTGGATTGTGACTAACGCGTCGTTCAAGGTGAACAATCAGCCGGTGCAAGTGATCACGCATGGCGGCGGCATCAACGGCTTCACCACCACCATCGTGCGTTTTCCCAAAGAGAAGAATCTGATCGTGATGCTGGATAACACCGGGAGCCCGTACCTCGATCGAGTGAGTGATGCAATCGCAAAGATTCTCTACAACCAGCCGTACGATCCGCCGAAGATGTCGATCGTGCCCACACTGGAAAAGACAATTACGGACAAGGGAATCGAAGCTGGGATCGCGGCGTATCGCGATCTGAAAGCGAAGCAGGCTGCGACGTACGATTTCGCTGAACCGGAGTTGAATCAGCTCGGCTACCGGGTAATGCGAACCGGCAAAGTTAAAGAGGCGCTCGAAATATTCAAGCTCAACGTTGAGGCGTACCCGCAGGGCTTCAACGCCTACGATAGCCTGGCTGAAGCTTACATGAACGCGAACGAGCGCGAGTTGGCAAAACAAAACTACAAAAAGTCACTCGAGCTGAATCCAAACAATACTAACGCTGTCGCAATGCTTAAGAAGCTTGAAACAGCGCCGGTGACTGTTGATGCAAAAGTGTTCGAGGCATATGTGGGCGAATATGAACTTGCGCCGAATTTTATCCTCCGTGTCTTCCGCGAAGGAGACAAGTTGATGACGCAAGCAACGGGGCAGGAGAAGTTTGAGATCGTTGCCGAGTCGGAAACGACTTTCTCGCCGCGCGCGTTCCCGGCCAAGTTAACCTTCGTTAAAGATGCCGAGGGAAAAGTCACCGGAGTTCGGCTTAATCAAGGTGGGAAAGAAATCAACGGCAAGAAGATCAAGTAATCCGCCGATTACGCCGATTACATAAATTCCTATTCGTAGCGCAGCGCTACCAGAGGATCGACTTTCGCCGCGCGACGCGCGGGAATGTAACACGCTAAGAAAGCCGCCAGCGACAGTAGCAATGAAATCAGAATGAACGTGATCGGATCGGTAGCGCTGGTATTGAATAGTAGACTGTGCATGAGCCGCGTTAGAGCCATCGCTCCGCCAATCCCAACCAGCACGCCGACAGCAGTTAACTTCATTCCGCGCCCTACGATGAGCTTAAAGACATCTCGCGCTGTTGCGCCTAACGCCATGCGTACACCGATCTCATGTGTTCGCGTCTGAACGAGAAAGGCCATGACGCCATAGATTCCGATGAGCGCCAAAATTAAAGCTCCACCTGCAAAGACCGCAAACAGTGTTGCGTACAGACGCGGCTGCCAGATCGATTCAGCGACGACTTCTTCCATCGTGGAAATCTCGCTAACCGGCAGATCGGAATCAAGCTGCGCGACTTCGCGTCGAATTGCGGCGACCAGGTCTTTTGGATCTGAAGACGTTCGCGCCACGAGGGTCAATCCAGTCACCGGAATTTTCGAGTGAGGTAAATAGACGCTCTTTCTCGTGTCTTCCTGCATTCGTTGATGTCGAACGGCGCTTACAACGCCGATTACTGTGTGCCATGGTTCATTATCTTCCGGTGGTCCAAAACGAACGCGTTTCCCAATCGGCGAGTCGTTGGGCCAGTACTCACGCGCCAGTCGCTCGTCGATAATCGTTACGTCCGGGGCGTCTTTCGCATCGGCGTCATTGAAATCACGACCCGCAAGCAGCGTTATTCCCATCGTGCGAAAGTAACCGGGAGTGACGACTGTGTGTTGAATCATCGGCGCCTGTCCAACAGGCAAAACCGGAAAACCTTCGACCGTCAGACTCCGGCCCCACCCACCTCCGGCTAACGGCAGCGTCGCCGTTGCGCTGGCTGCTTGTACACCGGGAAGACCACGCACGCGCTCCACCAACTGCTTGAAGAACGTCGCTCGTGGTTCGCCCTCCGCATATTTCGCTCGCGGCAAGATCACAGTCGCGGTCAAAACATTCTTCGCGTCCAATCCGATATTGACGTGTCGCAGACGAACTAAACTCTGGATCATCAAGCCGGCGCCGACTAACAAAACGAGTGACATCGCGATCTCGGTCACGACGAGTAGGCTGCGCGTGCGCGACCGAACGCTCCCGCTTCCGCGACCTCCCTCTTTCAGCGTGTCATTTAGATCGACGCGCGAGGTTTGCAACGCAGGTATCCCGCCAAAGATGAGACCTGTTAACAGCGTTATTGCAATGGTGAAGCCCAGCACGCGGAAATCGAGACCGAAGTTCATCCAGAAGGGAAGCTTAATCGGGATTGCGTGCAATAAGAGGTTGAGTGCCCACAGCGAAAGAGCAAAACCAAGGGCGCCACCGACTATCGCTAACAACAAACTCTCTACGAGAAGTTGGCGCATGATTCGCCAACGACCGGCGCCTAACGCGGCGCGTAACGCAAACTCTTTCTGTCTTGCCGTCGCGCGCGCGAGCATCAGGTTGGCGACGTTCACACACGCCACCAGCAAAACGCAGCCGACCACGCCGAGCAGGATTATCAG
>JBKPJS010000789.1:0-4983 GCA_046730815.1 Acidobacteriota bacterium | reverse complement strand
GTCACCGGATGCTCGACCTGTAGACGTGTATTCATCTCGAGGAAATAGAAATCGCGCGTTGCGTCCGACAACAGAAACTCGACCGTGCCTGCGCCCGTGTAGTTCACCGCGCGCCCGATCTTCACCGCGGCCTCACCCATGCGCCCGCGCAGATCAGGATCGTTTATCGGCGAAGGACATTCTTCGATCACTTTCTGATGGCGACGCTGAATGGAGCATTCACGCTCGCCGAGATGGACCACGTTGCCGTGTGTGTCCCCAAATATCTGTATCTCAATATGTCGTGGACGCTCGACTGCTTTCTCCAGGTACAGTGACGAATCACCAAACGCCGCAGCGGCTTCGGTCTGGGCAGTCTCAAATGCGGAACGTAGATCGCCACTGTGCGTCACGAGCCGCATGCCTTTACCACCGCCGCCGGCAGCGGCTTTCAACATCACTGGAAACCCGTACTTCTCAGCAGTCGCGTTTGCTTCTGCAAAAGAGCGTAGCGGCTCAACCGTTCCGGGCACGATCGAAACACCAGCTTCTATCGCGGCGCGACGGGCACTCGTCTTCGAGCCCATGATCTCCATTGCTTCTGCGCCTGGACCAATAAACGTCAAACCCGCAGACGTGACGGCGCGCGCAAACTCGGCACTCTCCGCGAGAAAGCCGTAGCCGGGATGAACAGCCTCAGCCTTCACCGCAGTGGCGGCGGCCACAATGGCATCAATCTTTAAGTAGCTTTGACTGGACGAGGCTGGTCCAACACAAACCGCTTCATCGGCCATTCGCACGTGCAGACTCTCCGCGTCCGCTTCGGAATAGATCGCCACCGCGCGGATGCCCAACTCGCGGCAAGTGCGAATGATGCGAACGGCGATTTCGCCACGATTGGCGATTAGAACTTTACGGAACATGAAGTCAGTTTACAGGATTTACATGATTTATCAGGATTAACATGTAAATCCTGTCGCTAAACAACGATCGAATTTGACGGACTTCGCGGATCGTAGCGAATGACGATCTGTTTGCCTGGAGCGTAATCGTTGGCCCGTTGTTGTTGGAGGTCGCTTAGTTCTTGTGAGGATTCATATTGAACTCCAGCCAGCATGTAGGTGTAGGTCACGTGCGTGATGTGGCCGTCGTTATCTGAAACGACGTCGACGATCCGCCCGTCGGCCATCCGGCCCGTCTTCGACAGACGCGCGATTCGTGATGCTTCGTCTTCAGTCTTCTTGCGGAAACGGTCGAGGAACGACATTGAGTCGCTAAGGTTGCAGGACTCCTGCGGAGACAGAACGTCCGACTCCACCCTTGGCTATATCGGAGTGTTTCATGATCATGCCGTCACGAACGATCCAGTCATCCTCAGTTCCGGTGATTTTGTCTTCACCCGGAAGTGTCAGAGAGTAGTTTGTGAACGACAATCCTCCCGGCGGTGTGTCGTCAGTAGATGATAATGACGCCTTGCGAATGACGGCGCCGCGAAGCGACCGCGGTTTTTCAGTTCCTATAGCGGCGACATCAGCGCTCGCGTGGTATGCGCTCCGATCGATTTCGGCGAGCGCAGCGGCGAGCGTGCCGTAGGGATCAGGAATTCGCTCCTGTAGATCGTTAACATCTGCCGGAAAGGTTTTGTATTTAAGCCGGTATTCAAACAACGCTCGCTCGATGGTGTATGCCTGCGCACGAATGGCGGCTTGTTGGGCCCATCTCCGGTGTTGCAAACGGGCCGGCACCGTCACACCGATCAGCAACGCGATCAGTAAAGTAACGATCGAAGATGCGAGCAAACCGTTGCGCGCGTGTTTGACTCCGCAAAATCTTGTGGGTCGATCGAGTATGGAGCGATACAACTTTCGTCCAAGCCAGATCGTGGCGAAAAGAACAGGAATGGAAACCCACTTCAACCGCCAGGCGGCAGTTTCCCCTGCGGCAACCCATGACCAGAATCCAAAGGAACCCGACCAGCGCTGAACAAAGGCGAGGAGGGTCTGGACCACAAAAACCAGGACCACCAGGGAACCACTGACTGCCAGAATTAATGCCCGGCCGTAGGAAGGGAGTTCATGTGACGGTTTCGGGAGCGGCTCACCGACAGCACGCGCGCCACACTGTTTACAACCACTGCTCAAGAGGCCGTGGAACTTAAAGCCGCAGCACGGACAAGTAGTCAAGCGTCAACCTCAATTGATTTCCAATTGCCGATTTCTAATTGCCGATTTCGACGTCTCTTTTGTCCGTTCATTTTTATCAGTCGGCAATTGGCAATCGGCAATCGGCAATAATGATTCCTTGGTCAGCTCGCGCCACGTGTGATACATGCGGTGCGCGAAGGTCCAATAGGATCCGACTGCGAGTACCCACAAAACAGCCGGCATCCGATTAGCAAAGAAATTAGTCGAACCAGGATGAGTGCTAAGCGCCCCGATAATAAAGAGTACAACGCGTTCTGGGCGCCGCAGAAAGCCCACGTCACATTTGGGAATCAAGCTCTCCGCCCGGGCGCTCGCGTAGCTTACCATAACCGACCCCATTAATCCGGCGCCCGCAAGAAAAACGTTAAGAGTTGAGTGAGACGGAAGATCGCGGGCATAAAAGACCATCAGGCCCACAAAGACCACCATGTCAGACAGACGGTCCAGCGAAGAATCCAAAAAGCCGCCAAACCGTGTTACACGCCCCGACAGACGGGCCACCTGCCCGTCGAGCATGTCAAAAAGATTGGCGACGATAAGCGTGATGCCGGCGGAGAAGAACCGGCCCATCCCAAAAAGAAGACCGCATCCGACGTTCAAAGAGACGCCGATCACGGTCAAAATATTTGGATTGATGTGACCGATGGCCAGCCAGCGCACTATGGCATCGATGATTCGCTGTGCGGCACGTCCGATACTTGCGCCAAACATTCGCTAGGGGCTTTCTCCTCGTCGGGTATCCAATCCACAGATTGTGCAGATTACACAGGATCTGTGTCATCTGTGTAATCTGTGGATGGTTTAATCGTCACTGGCCAGTTCGTCGTGTAGCGTACGCAACTGCCTGATCTCAAAGTTGCGTGCACCCGCCGGAGTTCGCACGACGACTTCATCGCCTTCCTGCTTGCCCATCAAACTACGACCGACGGGCGACGTAGTCGATATCAATCCCTGTGCCGGATCACTCTCTTCCGGCGTCACGAGGCGATAAGTGACTTCTTCATCCTTCTCGCTGTCGTACAAAACAAGTGTTGAACCGTATGAAGCTTTATCCCGCGGCACCTTATTCGGATCGATCGAGGCTATCTCACTGATCCTTTGCCGGAGCTCGACGATGCGGGCTTTCACCACGTTCTGGCGATCGAGCGCGGCCCGGTATTCGGAGTTCTCTCGCAGGTCACCGAATTCGAGGGCGCGCTTGATTTCCTTCGGTAAATGAATGCGCAGTTCGGATTCCAGTTCGTCAAGTTCTCCCTGGAGTTTTTCTTTGATTGCCTGTGACACCCGATTTTCCTTCCAACTATTGCGGCTTATGATAACTGGGCTCGTCTGGAGCACCAAAAGAAATACCTGTGTCGCGGGCCGTACGGACCAACTGGCCGTGTGGCGGCACTGTCTTGATGTTTTTGATGGCCTCAGTGAGCGGGACCGTCACCACGTCTCCTGCTTGTAGCGCGACCATTACTCCGCTTTCTCCATTGGCCAGGGCGCGAACCGCGCACGAGCCGAAATTTGTTGCAAGCATACGGTCGAATGCATTTGGCCGGCCACCCCGCTGGAGATGTCCGAGCACTACGCAACGCGTCTCCCGGCCGGTAACTTTCTCCAGATCCTGTTGCAGGTGTTGGCCAATGCCACCCAACCGGGGTGCACGATGTCCATCACCCTTGTCTTGATAAACTAGCTCGTGCCCAATTTCCAGAGCGCCTTCCGCGACGACGATAATACTAAAATTCGATCCACTAACGTCGCGCGCGCGAATCTTCTCGGCGACGACTTCGAGCGAGAAGGGAATCTCGGGAATCAGGATCACGTCGGCGCCACCCGCGATCCCTGAATGAAGCGCGATCCAACCAGCGTGCCGGCCCATCACTTCCAGGATCATCACTCGATCGTGCGACTCGGCAGTCGTGTGCAGGCGGTCCAATGCTTCAGTGGCAATGTCCAGCGCGGTGACAAAGCCGAATGTCAGTTCGGTGCAGGCGAGATCGTTATCGATTGTCTTCGGCACACCGCACACCGGAACGCCACGTTTATCAAATTCGGCGGATATGGTCAGCGTACCTTCGCCGCCAAGAACGACGAGTGCATCGATGCCAACGATCTTCATGTTGGAGATCGCTTCCTGATAGACGGCTTCGACGTCCATTGGCTCACCGTCTTTGACGCGTGTAACAAACTGCCCACGATTTCTTGTTCCCAGAATTGTTCCGCCGCGTGGCAGTAAGCCGCGCACGTCGGCGGGTGAAAGCAGCCGGGTTTTAGTTGCGCCCAGCAATCCTTCGAAACCGTCTTCAATGCCAATCACGCGCATGCCGTGTTCGCAAGTGGCAGTCTTTACCACTGCGCGGATCACAGCATTCAGTCCTGGCGCATCGCCGCCGCCGGTCAGGATTCCAATCGTGCCGAACATGGGACCAAGTCTAACATTGCTTAATTGGCAGTTGGCAATCTTTCGGGACTGGCGTAGCATAACCACAAAATGGAAATCGACGACGACGCAAAAGAGATAGTTCGTGAGATTGGCACTGCGATCAACGAATCGGTCGAGAATTCGACGAAGGTTGCAGAAGCCATTGAACGTTTGCGCGAAGCCGGTTACGAGATGGAATTAACGCTCCGGCTCGAAATTGGCTTGCGGCCTCACGCCGGCGACGACGATAGCGATACTGAAAACACGGAACTCGAACTCACCGAAGAAGACCTGCAGGTTTTGCAGCGAATGAAGATTCGCATTGATCCGGAAATATAAGCCGCAGATGAACGCGGATCAACGCAGATTTTCTAATCTGCGTTCATC
>JBKPJS010000788.1:0-15381 GCA_046730815.1 Acidobacteriota bacterium | reverse complement strand
CATTCGAGGGATAGATCACGCGCAAGCCGGGAATCTGTGTGAACGTCGACACTCCTGATTGCGAGTGATAGACCGCACCGCCTTTCAGATAACCGCCGATCGGAACGCGAATCACCACAGGCGCTTTCCAATCATTCGCCGAACGCCAACGCATCAGCGCCAACTCATTACGAATCTGGTGCATGGCCGGCCAGATGTAGTCGAAAAACTGAATTTCAACCACTGGCTTCAGCCCTCGTGTGGCCATCCCGATGGCGCGTCCGACGATGTTTGCTTCCGCGAGTGGTGAATTGAAGACACGCGCACTGCCGAACTTCCGCTGCAAATTCGCGGTGACTTTAAAAACGCCGCCCTTGCCTTTCACCGTATCCAAATACTGTTCGCGCGAACAGTCCGCCACGTCCTCACCGAACACGACGATCCGGGAATCGCGCGCCATCTCCGTCTCGAGGCAGCGGTTGATGAGATCGACCATCGTTCCGGCGTTTCCGGAAAGCTGCACTGCGTCTTCGGTGTCGAATTCTTTAGCGCAAGGATCGACATCCGGTGAGAAAACGTAGTCGGTTGCCGTTTCTTTCGGAGGCTGCGGACTCGCCAGTGCTTTGTCCGCGGCTTCGTTCACTTCACGATCAACTTCGTCCTTAATCTTCTGCAATCCCTTTTGGTCGATGACTCCTTCATCGATCAGAAGCGCGCCGAAACGTTTCACGGGATCGCGCTCGGCATCGGTCGCACGTTCTTCGTCAGGCCGGTAGAGCTTTTCATCATCGGAAAGCGAGTGTGAGTAAGGTCGAATGACCTTGGCATGGACCAGCGCCGGACCCCTCCGTTGGCGGCAATAGTCAACAGCGCGCCGCATCGTTTCGAGTGACTGAATCGGATCCGTGCCATCGCATTTCTGAACATAGAGCGATGGAAAGTTCTCGACTAGTCGCGAGACGTCGCCGCCCGCGGTTTGCACTTCAACCGGAACACTGATCGCGTACCCGTTATCTTCCAACAGAAACAAGACCGGCAACTTCAGATTGGATGCGGTATTGAGTGCTTCCCAAAACTCACCTTCGCTGCTGGTGCCGTCGCCGAGTGAAACGTAAGTCACTTCATCATTATGAAAACTGCTGATCCGCTTTTGCAGTTCCGGTAGAAGCGCGCAGCGATAACTTGTTTCGGCACAGCCGGCCGCCTGCAACAACTGCGTACCCGTCGGTGACGACTGAGAAACGATGTGGAGTTTCTTGTGACCCCAGTGCGAAGGCATCTGGCGTCCGTGTGAGTTTGGATCAGCCTCAGCTCCGACTGCTGAAAGCAACTGCTCCAAAGCTGTCATCCCGAGATGCAAACAGAGTGCTCGATCGCGATAGTACGGGTAGAACCAGTCGTAGCTCGGCTTTAACACGACGCCCGCGGCGACCAGGACCGCCTCATGACCCGCACCACTGATCTGGAAAAAGATTCGATTTTGACCCTTGAGTTGAATCTCCTTGTCATCGAGACGTCGCGACAGGTACATCGTGCGATACATGTCGATCAGGAGTTTCGGATCGGGCAGCTCACGCGCAGGTGAAGCCGGCACTGCTTTGGGCGTTGATCTCGGACGTGGTTCTGGCGCAGGCTCGGGAGTTGCTGGAACAGAAGTTGGACCAGGTGCCATGCCCATCTCGGCCTCCTGCTCCGGTGCTTCAGTTTGTACTGCTGACGAATCGGGCGATGACGACTCGGTCTTGCGCACCAGTTTCAGAACTTTAGTATCAGTATTCATATCAACTGATTCGGGCTACTTTCCGATGATTAACTTAGCGATCGTTTGCAATTGCATGTTCGAAGTGCCTTCGTAAATCGCACCAATCTTCGAATCGCGCCAGTATTTTTCAACTGGATAATCTTTCACGTATCCATAACCGCCGTACAACTCGATCGCTTTCGAGCTCACGCGCTCGGCGACTCGCGACGAGTAAAGCTTGGCCATCGCTGCTTCTTTGACGAAATTTATTCCCGCGTCTTTCATACGCGCCGCGTTGTAGACCATCAAGCGCGCGGCTTCCAATTCCGTGGCCATCTCGGCCAGTTGAAATTGAACTGCCTGAAACTGATTGATCGACTTGCCAAACTGTTGCCGTTCGGCTGTATAAAGCAGAGAACTCTCCAACGCACCCGCGGCGATGCCGATCATCTGGGCGCCGATTCCGATCCGGCCTTCGTTAAGCGTTTCGATCGAAATCTTGTATCCCTTGCCGGCTTCACCAAGCACGTTTTCCTTCGGCACCTGGCAGTCTTCCAGTATTAACTCGACTGTTGAAGACGCGCGAATACCGAGCTTGTTCTCTTTCTTGCCAATCGAAAAACCGGGAAAACTTTTCTCGACTATGAAAGCCGTGATGCCGCGATATCCGGCTTCGGGATTGGCGTTGGCAAACAGCACGAAGATTTCAGCTTCGATGCCATTTGTAATCCAAAGCTTCCGGCCATTCAGCAGGTAGTGATCGCCTTTGTCGACAGCCCGCGTTTGCATCGCAAACGCATCCGAGCCCGACCCAGGTTCACTCAACGCGTAAGCACCGACGCTGTCAGCCGCGAGTTTGGTTAAGTACTTCTTCTTCTGCTCCGGCGTGCCCCAACGGATGAAGGCGTTGTTGACGAGCGTGTTCTGCACGTCGACAAAAACTCCGACCGATGCATCGACCCGCGATAGCTCTTCGACCGCGAGGATGGCGGTGAAGAAATTCGCACCCGCTCCGCCGTACTCCTCGGGAGTTTCGATACCCATCAACCCGAGATCGAAACACTGGGTGATGATTGCCGGATCGAGCTTCGCGACTTCGTCCATGTGCTCGACGCGCGGACGCAATTCGCCCTCGGCAAACTCGCGCACGCTCGCGCGAAACATCGTCTCGTCTTCAGAAAGTGTGGTGAGCGGGCTGGCTGAGAGTTGAGCGACGGCTTGTTCGGTTTGACTCATTGTATGGGTGCTCGGTCTAATCTTTAGTGGAACGTAGCATGATAATCAAGCCAAAACTAAAAAGGCAAAAGCGATTCGAGATTACTTCTCTGTGCAACCTCAGTGTTCTCTGTGTCTCCGTGGTAGTTTCTTGCGGCAAAGTAAACCACTGAGACACAGAGAACACTGAGGTTGCCCAGAGAAATCCACCAGAGCCTACCGGACGGCACAATCGTTGCCAGAAACCCGAACCCGTGTGGTACCGTACCTCGATGCCGAACGATGTTTTGAGTGAGAAGCGAAGCGGGAGCAGGAGATTCGCGCCACTTGGAATCATCTTCGGACTCATCGGTCTCCTCTTGTTTGCTTACTTCGTCAGCCGAGCAGGCGTTGGCGAAATCTTTTCCCGGATTCAGCGACTCGGCGCCGGCTTCCTCCTCATCCTCGCAGTTTCGAGCATCCGTTACATCGTTCGCGCGCTTGCCTGGATTCGCTGCATCGAACGTCCATATAAACTGCCCTTTCGCGATGCTTTCGCCGCCCGGCTGATGGGCGATGCACTCGGCAACATCATTCCGTTTGTGAGTGTGGCGGTAAGTGAGCCGTCAAAGGCGGTGTTCGTGAAAGACCGTGTGCCTCTGGTAGTCGGATTGGCGGGACTGGCTATTGAAAATATTTTTTACGGGTTAACGGTAGCACTCTTCATCTTCGCGGGCACCGCTACTCTGTTGCTTAGTTTTCCGCTGCCTAAGGGTCTGCGATATGCGAGCATCGCGGCGCTCATTACCACAGTCGTGATCATCCTTCTCGCTTATTTAATAATTCGACGACAGTCGAGATTTCTCAGCGGCGCAGTGAGGTTTCTCAGTGATCGTGGCATCGCGCGCAAAGTGACAACAAAACTGATACCGCGAGTCGAGACTTTTGAAGATCGGGTTTACGGATTCTATGCAAAAAGCCAGCAGAGCTTTCTTTCAATTCTCGCACTGGATTTCTGTTTTCACCTGGCAGGAATTGTCGAGGTGTTCATCACGCTTTCGTTTATTAGTCCGATACCGCCGACGCTGGCGCAAGCTTTCATTCTCGAGTCGGTAAATCGAATCATAAACGTGGCATTTAAGTTTATTCCGCTGCGAGCGGGTGTGGATGAAGGTGGAACTGGTCAGGTGTCGAAGGTCCTTGGGTTTGCGAGGGGCATCGGAGAAACGCTGGCGATCGTGCGAAAGGGCCGCGATATTTTCTGGGCGGCGATCGGGCTTTTGTTGATCTGGAAGAACGGTCACGGATTTACACGGATAAATACGGATCAGTAATCATCTGTGTAAATCTGTGGCTCATTCATACGCCAGCGCATTGACAGCGTCGAGATTTGAAGCACGCCACGCCGGATAGAGCGCACCTAATATCCCACCGACCAGGCCGATTGCTGCCGCGACGATGGCCCACGTCCAACTGTATTCGAAAACCAGCCCGTAGGTTTTGTTGATCAAGTACCCGGCGATCAGTGAAACCACAAACCCGGCCACCAAACCGATCAAGCTGATCAGGATCGCTTCCTTCTCGATGATCCCCACGATATAGCCGCGCGAGGCGCCCATTGCTTTTAAGATTCCGATCTCGCGTGTGCGTTCGGTGATGGTCGTGTACATCGCCAGCATCACTACCAGCGAACTGACCACAGCCGCGAGCCCAACCAGCACACGCAGAAACACGCCGAGGTACGGAATGCTCTTTTCAAAACTCGTAAACACATCGCGCGTCGGTTGAATAGTGTTGCCTTGCAGTTGCTGATCGATGCGCTGCGCAACTTCCTGTAGCTGATCGGGATTGCGAAGTTTTATGAAAATGAACGTACACTTGCCTTTCGCTTCGAGCGCCTCCTGCATCGCCTCGAGCGACATCTTCACGCGCGCTCCAGATTCAGGGGAGTAAATTCCGGCGATGCGATACTCCTGAGTGCCGAAGGGCTTAAGTGTATCGCCGACATGATAATTGTTGTCGCGCGCCTTTTTCTCATCGATGACGACTTCGTTCAGACCTTGCGGCCCTCGTCCGTCGACCATGTTGATCGCATTCATCCGCGAGTAAGCGTCCCAATCTACGCCGTCGATCTGCTCGATCCCGATACCTCTCGTTCCCTGAGTAAAGTGACGAATCACGGGGAGCGCCTCTTCGACGCCTTCGATGGTCTTTAACCTGTCAACATAACGCGTATCGAGATTTGCCGTAGTAGCAGTCAACTGCACCGCTCCGGGCCGCATGAAAATCAGCTCGGCACGGACGTTGGTCGCTCGGCGCTGTAAGTCGTTTGACATTCCGCGAGCTAGCCCGGTGAAAAGCATAACCAAACTTACCCCCAGGGCGATGCCGGCAACGCTCACGAGCGTGCGAATCGGTCTTTGACGAATGTTCGAAGTTACTAAGTTATCCATGCCGCTGCCATTTTATCCGGTCACACGCAATCAACTTCCGACACAGGCCATGCAGGCTACTACCATAAAGCATTTTGGTCTAAGCTAACAACGACAAGGTACACGTATTGATTAGTAGTCTCCCGCCTTTGCGATCTTTGCGCCTTGGCGCGAAATTCTGTCATGGGATTGTAGTGGCTGAGAATCTCAAAATTAGTTCAGCGCCGTTGGTAAACACAAGGGCGAATTGGAGAAGTGAGCGCCTCGGATTGGTTAGTGCTCTTGACTGGTCCATAGCCGGCAGTCTTGCGCTCCTCGTGGTTCTCGGCTTCGGCCTTCGCGTCACCCAGCTCGGCGCGATCGGCTTTGCCGAAGATGAGATGAACAAATTGGATGCCGTACACGCTTACGAGCGTGGCGACTTCGCCGCCAACTCCGAACACCCGATGGTGATGAAGGTTTTGATGTGGGCATCCTTGCGCGGTGTTCCCGCCGGCAGTGAAGAAGCTGCTTTACGATTGCCGAACGTGTTGATTGGCGCTCTGACCGCGATACCTCTATTCCTTTTGACCGCCGCTTTGTTCGATCGCTGGCATGCACTCCTAGCCGCGGCGTTCTGGTCTTTCGGCGTCAACGCCATCACCCATAACCGCATCGGTAAAGAAGACTCTCTCCTGGTCTTTTTTATGCTGTTCGCTTTTTTCTTTTTCGTGCGCGCAAAACAGATTTCACCCGTGGACAAGCCGGCAAGAAGCCGTCGTTACGCCGCCAGCGCAGTCGCATTTGGATTGATGATCGCGTCGAAATACTTCCCTCACTATCTCGGTCTCAACATGCTTTTTCATCACAACTTCCACGTGCGCAACGAGGCGCCAGGCGAGCCGAGCGGCAAAACGCCGGGATGGTTCTTTCTCACGATCATCGGTGTATTTCTACTGGCGAGTCCGGCAGTGTTGATGCCCGAGGTTTGGCAATACATGAATGCCTACATGGGTGAACGACTGCTCACTCATTCCGGATACCTTTTTGCGGACCAGCTTTATAAAAACAATATGTCGAGCTCGCCGTTTTGGGGAACTCCGATCTATTTCTATCTGGTGTTCCTGGCGATCAAGGTGCCGTTGTTGATGCTCGCAGCTTTTGTTATTGGCCTGGTGATCTCTGTAAAGCAGCGACGAGTGGGCCATGCATTTCTCATCTTTATGTTTCTGTTTTGGATCGTCCCTTATTCGTTGATTGGAGGCAAGTGGCTCAGGTACACGCTGTCGTTGATGCCTTTCGTTTACATGCTGGCGGCAGTTGGCGTGGTGGAATTGATTCGCTGGTTAGAGCCGCGATTCAAGCGAGCCGGAGTTGCTGCGGTGGTGTTATTGTTCGTAGGCTTGCCTGCCTGGACAGCGTTTGCCAACAGACCTCACTACGCGCTTTACACGAATGCTCTCGCGGCAGGCAGGGCGGGTTACTACTTCCCGCACGATGAGTTTTATGATGATGGATTGCGAGAGGCGATCAAGTACGTTTGTGAACAGGCGCCCGCGGGTGCGACTGTCGCGCACGAAACGCCCGGGGTCACGCGTCACTACCTGACAGTATTTGGACGTACGGATTTGAATTCACAGGCAATCTCTTCGAAAGAGTTTGATGTTGGAACCGCTGCGGGGCCCGTGTACGTTATTGTGCAGCGAGGACGCACTTACTTTGAGAATCGAGAAGAGCTGGACCACGTGCGCACGCATTTTCGCCGTGTCTATGAGGTAAAGGTCGGCGGCGCCACCGCGGTTGAAGTATTTGTAAAGCATTAGACAGGATTACAGGATTTTCAGGATTAACAAGATCTTGTAAATCATGAAAATCGTGTAATCCTATCCGAATATTATGAAAACCCGAAAAGTTTCACCATTCATCTACTCCCTATCAACACTCGTCATCATCCTCGCGCTGGTTCTCGTCGGCCGAAGCTTTGCGCCGGAGCGAGTTCAAATAACGATTCTCGGCACCACCGATCTGCACGGCAACATCAACCCGATCGACTATTACACAAACAAGTCTGACAACCGCGGCCTCGCCAAGGTCGCGACGCTCATCAAGCGCATCCGCAAAGAACAACCGAATTCTCTACTCATCGATTCAGGCGATACAATTCAAGGCTCGCCGCTCGAGTCGTTTCACGGTCGTAAAAACAACCAGCCGCCCGATCCGATGATGCTCGCGATGAGCTCGCTGAATTACGACGCGATGACAGTCGGAAATCACGAATACAACTTCGGCCTGAAAGTTTTGGAAAAGGCACGCAAAGAAGCACAGTTTCCCTGGCTGTCGGCAAACACCTACGACAAAACAACGAAGCAACCCCATTACAAGCCTTACATCGTTAAGGAAATTGCGGGAGTAAAAATCGGAATTCTTGGACTTACGACTCCGGGAATTCCCAACTGGGACAACCCGCCCAACTACGCCGGCCTCGAGTTTCATGAACCTGTCAGCGAAGCGCGCAAATGGGTACCGATTTTACGCGAGCACGAAAAGGTCGACGTCGTCATCATCGCCATGCACATGGGTCTTGGTGAAGACTTACGCACCG
Organism: Acidobacteriota bacterium; assembly: GCA_046730815.1. Classification (GTDB taxonomy): domain Bacteria; phylum Acidobacteriota; class Blastocatellia; order Pyrinomonadales; family Pyrinomonadaceae; genus PSRF01. The sequence continues at coordinate 7,454 of JBKPJS010000788.1, read as the reverse complement.
GTGAATTAAGCCCCGGCCAAGTGGCACACGAAAACGAAGCAATCTCGATCGCGAAAGAAGTGCCGGGCGTTGACGTGATCTTCATGGGCCACACGCATCGCGACGTTCCTTCGCTCTACATCAACGGGGTTCTTTTGACGCAGGCGAATTACTGGGGACGCCATCTTGCTCGCGCCGATCTGTATTTGCAGAAGGCAGGCACCGGTTGGCGCATGTATGCAAAGTCTGCGCGAACGATCGCGACTGACGATCGTGTGGAACCCGATCCCGAGGTCGTCAAACTTGCTGAGCCTTACGATCAGGAGACGCAGGGCTGGTTGTCGCGAGTGATTGGTGAATCACCGGAAGAGTTAACTGCACACGACGCGCGTTTTCGCGACACAGCCATCCTTGATCTAATCCAAAAGGTCCAAATGGAAGCCGGCAAGGCAGACGTGTCGATGGTTGCGAGTTTCAATTCGGAAGCAAGGATCGCGAAAGGACCGGTGAGCGTGCGTGACATCGCGGGACTTTACGTTTATGAAAACACGCTCGCAGTGCTCGAGGTTACCGGCCAACAACTCAAAGACGCGTTAGAGCATTCCGCGAAGTACTACAAGCCTTACGTCGCGGGCAAATCTCCTCAAGATTTGGTTGACGAAAAAATTCCCGCCTACAACTTCGATATCGCCGAAGGCGTCACTTACGAGCTCGACATCTCGAAACCCTTCGGACAGCGAATACAGAACCTTCGTTTTCGCGGGCAGCCACTCGCGCCGTCGAAGAAGCTTCGTCTCGCCACGAACAGTTATCGTGTTAACGGCGGCGGCGGATACACGATGTACAAGGACGCGCCGGTGGTGTATCGATCCAGCGAAGAAATTCGCGAGTTGATTATCGATTGGGTGGAACGAAACAAGACCGTCCCTGCCAAACCCAACAACAACTGGCGCATCGTTCCATAGCAGTCAACAGAAATCGTTTTTGGGTGGTGTCCTAATTTGACGTTCTTCTCTGTGCACAGAGAAATGAAAATAGGGCACTACCCATTTGTGCTTTTTGTGCTTCTTTGTGGCTGAACGCCTTCGAGGCAAAAGAAACAAAGCAGCAAGGGCGAGGGAGCGGGAACTTGCTGCTTTGTTTTCAGCGGGGCGGGGGTGAGAAGTTTTCCGGACCATTCATGGCCAACGCGCTAACTCCGCTTTGAGAACCCCGCCATTCACTTCGTTTCGTTGTCTACGCTTAACGCGTAATCAGCCCAAACACTCCCTCAATTATTTTTCCAGTGCTAGAATTGCGGCCTTTGAAGCTCGCCCACTTCAAACCAAAACTCGCGAAGATATTCCGCCCGCAGAAAGAGAGATACGAATGACGACGCGTTCGTCTGAAAGCATCACTCAACTACTCGAAAGGTGGACCAGGGGTGATGCGGATGCACTCGAGCAATTGATGCCGCTCGTCTACAACGATTTACACCGCCTCGCTGTGCGCTACCTCCGCCATGAACGCCGCGAACACACGCTGCAGCCCACTGCATTGGTGAACGAGCTTTACCTGAAAATCTTCGAGCAACAGAGAATGAACTGGCGCAATCGGGCCCAGTTCTTTGGCATCGCGGCCCAATTAATGCGACGCATTCTCGTGGATCATGCCCGCGCGCATTACTCCTCCAAACGCGGCGGCGATCGTTATTGCGTGTCACTAAGAAACATCGCGGCTTTTGGCGCTCAGCCTGATGCTGACCTGTTGGCGCTTCACGATCTGCTCAACCGTCTCGAGGAGATCGATCCGGATCAGGCCCGTATTGTTGAGTTGCGCTTTTTTGGTGGATTGACGATCAAAGAGACAGCAGAGGTCATGCAGATTTCGCACGCAACAGTTGAGCGCGAATGGCGAACGGCCAAAGCGTTTCTCAAGCGGGAACTTACCAGAGCCAGAAATTCTTCTGAGGGAATTAGGCCATGAATCTCGCGTTATAGTCGTTAATATTGCTCTTATCAACTCTCAAGGATCGACATGATCACCCATGCCAGATGGCAACGAATAAAAGAGATATTTCAATCCGCTCAGGAGCTTGGAGGTGCCGAGCGTTTAGAGTTTCTCAATGAAGTCTGCGCGGGCGACGACTCGATCCGCGAAGAAGTGGAAGCCTTGTTGACCGCAGATGCCGGTAACGAGGATTTTCTAAGCAGCCCCGCATATGAATTTGCCGCCCGCATCCTCGCCGACGGGGAAAGCGAGTTTTCTGCCGGACAGAAAGTAGGCCGCTACACGATTCTGTGTCCGTTAGGGGCCGGAGGCATGGGCCAAATCTACCTCGCCGAAGATGCGCAATTAGGTCGCAAGATTGCCCTCAAACTCATTTCACCGGAATTCGCAACGGATCCCCGTCGCGTTCATCGTTTTGAACAGGAAGCGCGCGCCGCCTCGGCCCTTAATCATCCCAATGTTTGCGTAATCCACGAGATTGAAACGACCGATACCGGGCGGCACTTCATCGCGATGGAATACATCCAGGGAATAACTCTTCGCGATCAATTATCGCGTGGACCACTCACTGTTTTCGAAGCGTTGAACGTTGCTATTCAGGTCGCCGCCGCACTCTCCACCGCTCACGCCAGCGGCATTGTTCATCGTGATATCAAACCTGAGAACATCATGCTGCGCCCCGACGGCTACGTAAAAGTTCTCGACTTCGGACTCGCGAAGCTCACCGAGGCCCTCCCTGAACAGCCGCGCTTGAGTGAAATTTCTACAGGAGTGCTTACCGAAGCAGGAACGTTAATGGGGACAGTAAAGTACATGTCTCCCGAACAGTTACGTAAGGCCCAGATCGATGAACGAACCGACATCTGGAGTTTGGGGATCGTGCTATACGAGATGCTCACGGGGGTCACGCCCTTCGAAGCGCCGTCATCAAACGCCATGGTTGAGTTGATATTGGAGCCTCGGCCAGTTCCGCTCCTTCCGGCTGAATTACCGAGCCGTCTCCAGGAGATTGTAAGGAAGGCACTCGAGAAGGATCGTGATTCCAGATATCAAACGATCACAAAACTTGCTTCCGATTTGAAGACCCTGCAAAGGGACCTGCATCGCCAGGCGGAAGGTGACCTCGACCCATCAGACACAACTTTGCCCCTATTCGCAGGCCACGGCAACGAACATCAAACTCGAAGGGTTGCAGCGGACTCCGCAATACTTAGTCGCCTAAAGTCACAGGCAATGTCGACCGCGGATTTTCTGTTGAGTGAAATCCGGTCACATCCCAGGGCGGCGTTTTTCACCGGTGCCACCGGCGTACTGGCTTTTCTCTTGCTTCTCCCCAATGTAGCGCGCCTTTTTAACAACTCCGTCAGCCCAACCAACGATCCGCAACAAACAACGAAGCCCGTGACGACGATGAGCATGAGGACGCTCACCAACGCCGGCACCTCAGTCTGCTCGGCGGTCTCGCATGACGGCAAACTGGTGGCTCATGCGGAGGAGCAAAGCGGAAGGCAACGTCTCGTCGTAACGAGTACCGCGACCTTCGCCCCCTCTATCGTCGTTCCTCCAGCCGATGTTCAGTACCTCGGTATCTCTTTTTCACGCGATAACAATTACCTTTACTACACACGGAAAGAGAACGGTTTCGGCATTCTCTATCGGGTGGCCCTGCCTGGCAGTGCTCCAGTAAAAATAAAAGAATGGGTTGACAGCCCCATAAGCTTTTCTCCCGAAGGCGATCAATACGCTTTCGTTCGTTACGACAAGCCAAAGGGTGAATACTCGTTAATGCTCTCGGATGTCGACGGAGGAACAGAACAAACGATTGCAACGCGCCGTAACGGCGACAAGTTATCCGTGTATGGCCTCACCTGGTCGCCGGACGGCAGCATAATTGTTTGTCCGTCAAGTAGCTGGACCGACGGACATCACGTGAAGTTGGTCGCATTTAATTTGAACGATCGGCGCGAGTTTGCAATCGGAGATCAATCATGGTTCTCAATTTTACAACTGGCCTGGCAGAACGATATGAGCAGCCTAATTGTCAGTGCTCGAGAACGGCCGGCTTCTCCGCACCGCTTGTGGCGGATCACTTATCCAGCGGGAATTGCTGAGAGAATCACCGACGATTTAGCTGAATATACGACCGTAAGCTTAGCGGGCGACAAGATCGTCGCGGTCCGAACAGATCGCGCCTGGCGGATATGGGTGGCATCGCTTGAGGATTTCGCGCGCGCGAAGTCAATAATTTCCGGAGTCGGTCTTAACTATGGCCTGAGCTGGACCGCCAGGGGCCATATCGTCTTCTCGTCGATGGCCCAGGACAGATTGAACATCTCACGAGTTGATCCTGATGGCTCGAATCAAGTCCAACTCACGGCAAACGCGGGAGACAACTATAATCCGGCGGCTTCGGCTGACGGCCGTTTCGTAGTCTTCGCCTCTAGTCGAAACAATGGAAAGTTCAACATCTGGCGAATAAATATCGAAGACGGCAGCGATGCCAAACAATTGACCTTTACCGATGCCAACTTCTACCCCGCGGTCTCACCAGACAATCAATGGGTTGCTTACGATAATCAATTGGAGTCGAAATTGAGTGTTTGGAAGGTGCCGCTGAAAGGCGGCGAGCCGATTAAAGTAGGCGAGAAATACCGCATGCCTGCATTCTCACCCAACGGTCAATTCATCGCTGCCCGGTATCATCTCAGATCAGACTCGAGAGATGTCGCCATCTTTTCCGCCGAGGGTGGCGAGCCCCTGAGGCAACTGCCGGTTCCGGTTCTCGATTGGCAGCGCGTTCAATGGCTCGATGGCCATACGCTGAGCTACATAAAGAATGTAGATGGCTATTCAAATATCTGGAGCTACGATCTCGACTCCGAGACGGAGAAGCAACTCACTCAATTCAACAGCGATCAGATCTACGCGTATGCCTGGTCACCTGATTACAAGCAAGTTGCCTGTCAGCGTGGCAGTAAGATCAGCGATGTGACAATAATCAGCAGCGAACGGTAAGTAGTTATCACCGTTCGCTGCTGATCGAGGAGACGCAGCCTCCGCGAGAATTTCAAGCAGCTCTGCTCACGGAACGAAAAAAGTTGGTACCGCAGCCTGGCGGGTCGATTTCCGCAACTTTTGGACTCGTCTCGTAAGCTTTTTGGAACTCCTCGTTTATCTGCTCGAGCTCTTGTCGAGACAAGACATTTCTCCTCGAAAGCGCATTTATTAACGCCTCGAGGGCTTCAAGGATATGCCAATCTACATAACAAAGCGCGCCGTTGATATTACGTTGACCTTCGTTAATCTCTTGTTGGGTGCTCATTACAGTCCTCCTGGCCCGTGGGCCTGTAGCTCAGTTGTGAGTTGATCAGATCTGGGCTTAAGTGAAATGCCGCTTCCGGGAGTTAAGCGCCAGACTGAACGTTTCAAAGGTTATGGACTGGCTTCTCTTCAGCTAACAGCAGCAGGAGGCTGCCGACCGAGTGACTAAACTTCAAGCCCTGCCGTTGGTCCAAAGACCTTTTGGGGCGTTTGGTTCCTGCTTGTGCGTACTAACGCGGAAACGGCGCCAATACTCCCTCAGCAAAAAGGAAAATCCGAAACGGCAACCCGGGGGCGTTGGGTTGCCGTTCTGGTGTGGGAAAGAAAACAAGTCGCCAATTTCTACGACCCATTTTCTTCTGCGGGCGTACGATGCGTTCCTGCATTGCGATACGCATGCCAGAGTGATTTCCGAGTGATTTCTTATTTGTAGATTGAACTCAGACTATCCAAACAGATAGAAGGGTATCCATTCGGATAGTGTCTTGAAGATAAATCAATCCTGTTAATCCTGGAAAATCCTGTAGAATCCTGTGAAAGCAATGCCACCGCGTCTCGCAGCAATCTCGGGCAAACTAAAGGGAGCAATCTTCGCGATCAACGAAGAGATGCTTGTCATCGGCCGCGAAACCGCCGCGAATCTTTGTATCGCCGACGCCTCAGTCTCACGCCGTCACGCCAAGATCGAAAAAAAAGACGAGGGCTTTGTAATCGGCGATCTCGAGAGTCTCAACGGCACTTTCGTCAACGACGTGCCCATCAAGACCCGGCTTCTCGAGCACGGCGATCGTGTGCGCATCGGCGATTCGCAGTTTCTCTTTCTTACACATGAAGGCGAGGCGACTTCACGATCGAGTGACGTCAAGCTTGACGAGGCTCACGTACTCAGTGGATCCACCGTGCAGATTCGCTTCGACGACGCGGTCTACCTCATGGCGCGTGACCTGAGCGCTTTGATGAAGGTCAGCACCACGATCAACTCGATCCGTGGTCTCGACGATCTGCTGGAACGGTTACTGGAATTGCTCTTTGAAGTTGTTCCCGCCCAGCGCGGTGCAATCCTGCTTACAAACGAAGGATCATTCGAAACAAGTTTGGTTTTCGGACTCGATCGCGCTCGTGGAAAAGATCAGGCAGTTAACGTCAGCCGCACGATTGTTCAGCAGGTGCTGAGAGACGGCGTCGCCTTGTTGGCCAGCGACGCTACAGTTGATCCAACGCTTGCTACTCAAAGTTTGATTGCCGCGCACGCGCATTCTGTTATGTGCGTGCCGCTGATCATGTTCGAGCGCAAACTGGGTGTGCTTTATCTCGATACTACGTTGGCCCGCGATCAATTCAACCGCGACCACTTGCAGCTTGTGGCAGCGATCGCCGGCATCGCTGCTGTCGCTATCGAGAACGCGCGACACTTCGAGTGGCTGCAAACTGAGAACGAGCGCCTGCTCGCCGACGTAAACATCGAACACAACATGATAGGCGAAGGCGCCGCCATGCAACGCGTCTATCATTTCATTTCAAAGGTGGCGCCGAAGGATTCGACCGTACTGATCTCCGGCGAGAGCGGCACGGGGAAAGAATTGGCAGCGCGTGCGATCCATCGCAACAGCAAACGCGCACAGAAACCGTTTATGGCGGTAAACTGCGCGGCGCTCAATGAGTCGCTTTTGGAAAGTGAATTGTTCGGTCATGAGAAAGGTTCGTTCACGGGCGCGTTCGCGCAGAAGAAGGGCCGGCTGGAAGTTGCCGATGGTGGCACGGTGTTTCTTGACGAGATCGCCGAGCTGACCCCTCCGCTGCAAGTAAAGCTGCTGCGCGTGTTGCAGGAGAGAGAGTTTGAACGAGTTGGAGGAACAGTAACGATCAAAGTCGATCTGCGTTTGATCGCTGCGACGAATAAGAACCTCGAGGAAGCGATTGAGATGGGTGAGTTTCGTCAGGACCTTTACTACCGGCTCAACGTTGTTTCGCTCGAGATGCCGCCGCTGCGCGAGCGACGTGAAGACATAATGCTGCTGGCGAATTATTTCGCGGACTAGTACGGCGCGAAGTGCAACCGAAAGTTGCAGGGATTCTCGAGTGAGGCGCGCGCTTGTTTGACTGCTTACGATTGGCCCGGCAACGTCCGGGAGCTGGAGAATGCGATTGAGCGCGCGGTTGTGCTT
>JBKPJS010000787.1:0-2210 GCA_046730815.1 Acidobacteriota bacterium | reverse complement strand
TCCCAAGACGGAAACCAGCATCACGCGCGACAGTTCGAGATCAAATCCAAGAATCAAGATCGCAGGCATGGTCACGCCGATGCCGAAGGCAATCGACTCTCCCGCGGAACCCGCAGTCTGCACAATGTTGTTTTCGAGAATAGTGGCGTCGCGGAAACCGATCTTCGACAGCACACGGAAGAGAGTAATGGAGATCACTGCGACTGGAATGGAAGCGCTGACCGTGAGTCCGACTTTCAGCACGAGATACAGCGACGAAGCACCGAAGATGATGCCCAGCACAGTTCCCACGATTAATGGTAAAAGCGTCAGCTCTCGCAGCCTCACTCCCGCCGGAATGTATGGTCGGAAAGTGGCCAGGTAAGGATTATCTGGATTGAACCCGACACGATCCGGGTACTCATTTGCAGGGATGCTTTCACTGGACATCCAGTTTTGACCTCCGAGAAAGTTTGAAAAACGGGGAGTGCGCAGGGGATTGAAACGTCCGCTACTTTACACGGGCCACTCACGCTGGAGCAAGGGCGACAAAGAATGATTCGCCAGAAAAAGGCACAAAAAGCTAAACTTCCAGCCATGCGCACTCGAATCGTCTCTTTGGTGTTATCGCTGCTGTGGTTGTCGGCTGTTGCGGCAGGCCAGACGAAGGTTCCGGCGCCCGCGGACGTCCTCGGCTTCACGCCCGGCGAGGACCGTAAGCTCGCTTCGTGGACGCAGGTCATCGATTACTTTGAAAAGCTCGATCGCGCCAGCGACCGCGTGAAGTTTGAAACGTTGGGAAACACAACGATGGGCAAGCCGTTTGTTATGGCCACCATCAGCGCTCCTGGGAATCTCGCGCGCCTGGACGAGTTCAAAAAGATCCAGGACCAGCTTGCCGACCCGCGCAAGCTTGGTCCACTCGCAACCCGCGATCGTAAAGCAGCCGAGCTGATCAAACGTGGAAAGACAATCGTGCTGATCACGTGCGGCATTCACTCCACTGAAGTCGGCTCGTATCTTTCGAGCATGCTGATCGCCCACACGCTCGCCTCCTCGACCGAGCCCGCGATCCAGGCGATACTCGACAACACGATCATTCTGCTCGTTCCGTCTCTCAACCCGGACGGTGTGGACATCGTCAAAAACTGGTACGACAAAACACTCGGCACGCCCTTTGAAGGCACCGATCCACCTGAGCTCTATCACAAGTACACCGGCCACGATAACAACCGCGACTGGTACGCCTTCACGCAAGTCGAGACGCAGCTCACGGTCGACAAGATTCACAACGTCTGGCACCCGCAGATCGTCCACGACATTCATCAACAGGGCGCTTATGGTTCGCGTCTGTTTCTGCCGCCCTACATGCCGCCAGTCGAACCAAACGTACCGAAACCGATAGTTACCGGTTACACGGAGCTGGGAACCTGGATGGCTAATGAGATGCGAGACAAAGGCTTCCAGGGAATCACAACCAACTCGACATATGACGCATGGACTCCAGCGCGCGCGTATTCACACTATCACGGCGGCGTGCGCATTCTTTCTGAAACTGCGTCTGCCAGGATCGCCTCTCCGATAACGTTGAAGTTTGAAGAACTGCGTTCACGCGAAGGTTACGATCCGCAAAAGGAGTCACCCCAGTTTGGACCACTTTGGCGCGGCGGCGAGTGGCACTTGAGCGATATCACGAAATACATGACGACGGCGGCGTTTCTCTTATTGGACCATGCAGCGGAAAATCGCGAGCAGTGGTTGCGCCGGTTCTATGCAATTGGTAAGGAAGCAGTGCGGCCGCGAAGACCTGGTGAGCTTTTTGGTTTTCTGATCGAGCCTCCGCAGGGCTGTGTGGCGTTGATGGATATTCTCCGCCGCGCGGGAGTTGAAACTACATTACCTAAAGAAGGCACAGGCTTCAAAATCGCGGGCCGTCCTCTTCCAGATGGAACGAAACTGGTCAGGATGGACCAGCCTTATGGCGCATTCGCGAAGGCAATGCTCGAAGTTCAGCATTATCCAAATCTCCGGGACGCGACGGGGCATCCAATCGCGCCCTACGATGTAACGGCACACACGTTACCTTTGTTGATGGGTGTCACGGTCCATGCAGTTAAAGCACCTTTCAATTACTTGCGAGCAGCCGGACCGATTAGTGAAGTCGCTGAAGCTCGTGATTCATGTAAATCAGGGCCGCGTGCCGAGTTGCCGGCAATCTATCGCTCGTCGGT
>JBKPJS010000786.1:0-4595 GCA_046730815.1 Acidobacteriota bacterium | reverse complement strand
CCCCATATGTGATGCCAGTAACAAAGTGCCGGTTGTTATAAGCAAACGTCGTAGTTGCGTTGCGAGCGTCGGTGACTTTTTCCGTAGTGTCATCGGCAAAGTAGCTGTAAGTGGTCCTTCCCTGCTCAGGGGTGGTGCGAGTCTCGAGGTGCCCATAGCCATCGTAAGTGAAGCTTCGTAGCTGTCCTGCCTGATTGAGCTGCGTAAGCTGATCACGCACATTGTACGTGTAAGTCGTGGTCGCATAGACGCTCTGGTTCCAGTTCAACTCCTCAACCTGCTTCAATCTGCCCAGCACGTCCATGGTGAACTTCCGGCGCCGGCCGCGTTCATCTCTGACGGTAGTTACTGCGCCACCAGCGCAGCCACAGCCACCGTAAGTATTCTCTCGAGTCGCACCATCAGGTAAGGTCGTCAGCGTGGGCCGCCCCTTCCAATCATAAGCCTGATCTGTATAAACCCATGCCGCATCGTCGCCGATTGGCGCCCAGTTGCCGGTGATTTCCGTCGGCTTTGTTTGGCGGATGGCGCGCCCCATTACATCGTAAGTTATCAACTGCCCAATGTAGCCGCCGGTGCTGCCGGGATGATTGGCAGACTCAGCAATGACGCGACCCACGCCATCTAACATTTGGCACGAATATGCATCGTCGGCAATATTGTTGACGGTGGAAAAACTGTACCTGTAGTTAGACCCGTAAACGTAACGCGTATACGCACCGGTGTTCGTTGTGGTTGCTCGTTCCAATCGTGTTGCGCCGTCGTAAGTAAAGGTTTGAATCAGGCCTTGAGATTGTCCCACCGGTGGCAGGCCCTGGGTGCGCGTGACGGCGCCAAAATTGAAGTTGTATTGCGCGTAGGAGCTGAACCCATCCGCATCCGTAACTGTGGTGGGATAGGCAAAGGTGTTTCGATTGACTTGATCAGAAAACGCGTCAGCGTAGTTGACGCTAGTCTGACGTCCAAGCGCATCTCGCGAGAATACGGCCGCGCCGGTTGTATTGTAACCAGTGCGACTCTGCGGGATCGCTTTCGCCACATTAGTGATGTCGGTCACGTCCCAGCGCCATACTGCTGATAGATTGCCCCGGCCAGTTACAAAGCCCGATCCGTAATTGGTAGAGTCGTGCTGGATTGGAGTCGGCGCCATGGCGGCGAGGAACTCACCGCCCCAATCATACTCAAAAGTCGTCTTCGAAACATAAGAGTTAGTGGCATGATCGACAACGTGAATTGCACTAACGAGGCCGATGATACGTCGGTTGGTGTAGTTGCTATTGAGGTTGTAATCAGTATAGGTGTGGCGGAGCATCGTAGCTCCATCCGCCGCATATTCGATCACTTCGTAGGGCAAACTGTAAGCAGCATACGCCCCATAACTAATTGTCACGCGCCGCCTGTTGCCTTCAGCATCATAGACATTTGTTTCGCTCACGCGCGGGTTCTTCTGGTAACTAAGACCAGTGTCATCCTGCGTCCACGCCATCGTGGTCCATTTCTTTTTTACTCCGCCCGACCAGATTTCAGCCGTCGTAGTCAGTCCTGTTTGCCAGCCGGAGGTGGCGAATAACTCTTTGTAGATCGTGCCATCGGGCGTGGTCTGCTGGCTCCAGGAGCCATCACCTCCGACACTATAAGAAGTCACTGCTTCGTTACCACCGTTCCAATTCTCTGCCCAGTCGCGGCGTTCGGTGAATCTCGGACACTCGGTCTGGCCGACACTGGAGTTCACGTTATAAGAGGTGTAGGCAAGCACATGCCCGTCAGCCGCCCAACGGGTGATGCGGTTTACCTGCGCGAACGCGGCGTTGTAATCGAAAGCGAAGGCACTGCCATCGGGGAGGTACACATGCGTCAGCACCGTCACGTAATTGTTATTTGGACCGTTTACAAGAAGCCCTCCACCGAATCCGGGTGCGACATAAACTTCGCCGTAGTTGAAAATGACCCAATCGTGCGTGACCCCATTCCAGGTTTGCCGGATTGCCTGCAAATTGCTGTTGCCGTCATACACGAACGTCACAAGTCTTCCTAACGTGTCCGTGATCGTTTGCAGATGCCCGTTGGTCCAGTTGTAATCAGCCGAGATGTAGTTTCCGTTGCGATCCTTGATCTTGGAACAGCGGTATTCGTTGTTAATGGTCACCGGTTTGTAGGTGAACTGCGTGCCATCAGTAGTTCGCACCAACAGGGCATTCGGGTCACTGACATCCAACTGCGTGTAACTACCATCTTGTGACTCGTAAATGTTGGACGCGCCCACCTGTCGCAGCTCCACTCGGCCGCCGGAGGGCGTCACCATCATGTAGGCGTAGATCCCCGTCTGCGGATTCAGAAACCTTTGTTGTAGTATGGGCAGGCCGACGCGAAAGCCCGGAGCAGGAGAGCCGAGATCCGCATTGAACTTCATGAACGAACCGTCTTTGGTCCAGACCAGCGAGTTGTAAGACAGCGTGAGATTAAGATCCAGTCCCGGCCCGGCAGATTGAGTAATGGCAGACTCCAATTGAAGTTCCGCGAACCCAAATCGACACCCGCTTGTCCGGTTTCGTTGATCGGCCGACGACGGGCCGTTGAAAAGTTTGGATCACCGCTGGGGTAATAACTGCCACCACCGCCTCCTGCCTGTGGGTCACAGTCGGCGCATATCATGTTCGACTCAATCGGAGCTGGGGCTTTTAGTTGTTGTGGCGGAGCGTTGCGCAGTTCGTCCAGGTTCGGCAAGTTCATCTCTGGTGGGCCACTGGTCGTTGCTGGTGGCGTAGTGGAGAAGCTGCCTCCTGGTCCAGTGCCGCCGCTCCCGCGTCCAGGGGTGGGAAACGGTGGTGACTCATTTAGAGATCCGCGCAGCTTCGCAAGTGCTCCGGCAGCGTTTGCGACTCCACCACTCGCTACCTTTCCTGAAAGCGACGTGACCTGACGGGCGCCGTCCGAAATCGCTCGCGCTATCAGCCGCGTGTTTGCCGCAGGACGAAATGTCTTCAACAAACCCGCAATGCCGGCAACCAGCGGCGCCGCAGCCGAGGTGCCAGTTACGCTCCAATACCCGCCGCCCATCTGCGTAGTGAGAATATTTGTTCCCGGGGCGGCGACGCTCACGCTTTGTGTTCCCCAGTTGGACCACGAAGCAAGCTGATCGACGTTGTCACTCGCGGCCACAGAAATCAGGCCAGGCAAAGCAAAAGACGCCGGATAGTAAGCACTCGTGGCGAGCTCCTGCCCGCCGTTACCCGCCGAGCAAACCACCACCACATTCCGTCTGCCGGCACGTTCAATCGCATCCTTCAGCGCCAACGATTCGCCACTGGTACCCCACGAAAGGTTAATTACCTGGGCGCCATGTGTGACGGCATAGTCAATAGCTTCGACTGCGCTCGCGATATCCCCAGTGCCGGTGTTATCCAACACGCGCAGACTCATCAGACCGGCGCGCCACATTACTCCCGTCACTCCCAACAAGTTATTACCCTCGGCAGCAATAATGCCGGCCACCGCAGTTCCATGGCCCTGCTCGTCTTTGATCTCCGCGCTGTCTGCGACGAAGTCCCAGCCATGCAAATCGTCCCTGGCACCAGGCACTGGATTGTTCCATTGATTGTTTGCCAGATCCGGATGGGTGAAGTCGATGCCGCTGTCGATTACGGCAATTACTGTTGCTTTCGATCCGGTCGTCGTGTTCCAGGCACTGCTCGCGTTTACATCCGAACCGAATAATCCACCATTCTGCCCCGTGTTGTGCAAGGCCCACTGTTCATTAAACCGCGTATCGTTGGGACTCAGATCATCCTTCGAAATCAAAAAGTTTGGTTCGGCGAACTCCACTTGCGGACTCAACAACAGCTCCAGAGCCGCGGTGTGGGGGTCACGCCCGGCGGGCAGCTCTAGCTTTTCAACTCCAGAATCGCCCTCAAGTTGCTTTTTTTTTGTGCGCCCTGCGCAGCAATGATCACGTCTTTAATTGAGGAGGGTACTCCGGATTGGAATCTTACGAGTACTTCGCTTTCTCGGATGGGCGATGACTGTGCCTGGATTCTTGCTGCTTTCCGCATTGGACCTGGTGGTGCGGCAGTCACGAACGGAACCACATCAAAAACACAAGAAGATAAGAGAGGAATGTGGCCCAAAATAATTGCAAATGGGGAGTTGATCGTTGAGAGGCAATGGTCATGAGGATACCCCCAAGGCTTACGAGAGTTACAACAACGCGAGGTATTGGATACGAGAAAAACTCTACCCCTAAAGATTATGCCGGTCAATGAAAATTGATCTAAACGCGATATAACCTACGATCGTTTTCACAAATGAGGATGCAGTGTAAGCAGTTTACGTATTTCGCCCGTTTCACATGCCCTAGCGATCAGAGGTCTGGAGGATTGGTGAAATCACCGGCGCACTGCCAGCACTCCTAAACGAGAATCCTGATGCGCTTTCCCCTAAATTAAGTTCTTTATCCAGATTACGCAGATTCTATTAATCAATCTGTGTAATCTGTGGATAAGATACGAAACCAGGGCACTACGCGCCTTTGCGCCTTTGCGTAAGAATATTTTTCCTTTCAAAGGCCCAACATGGATTACGACTCGACTGATATACCC
>JBKPJS010000785.1:0-4165 GCA_046730815.1 Acidobacteriota bacterium | reverse complement strand
GCTCGTTTCTCGCGCGCGAGCGCATCTCGTCGAAGTTTTCGAGTGGGCCGCCGAACGGATCGCGTTCCCAGCCGATGCGTATCTTGCTCCAACTCGCTTTGACGACTTCGACGCCGGTTGGCTCCTGTGCGCAGACGATTGCGGCGCCCAGCAAAAGCAAAATAAGCCGGCCACAGATCCTCACAGCTAAAGATCCGTACCTATCCGTGAAGATCTGTGGCCTGCTTTTCATCGCTAGAAGACGTACCGAACGCCCACAATAATACGACGATTCCCTCCGTCTGTGCCCCACTGATTCAGGAAGTTTGCAGACGTAACTGTCGAGTCGGGGATACCAAAGTCTCGAGAGTTAGTGAAATTGAAGAAGTCAGCCCGAAGCTGCAAGCGTTGATTCTCGCCGATCCGGGTATTCTTCAGGATTCCGAAATCAATGTTGTTGATTCCGTCAGAGCGCAGAATGTTTCGTCCTGCGTTACCAACTCGCTGCGCGGCAGTGATCGTGCTGAACAACGATCGACCGCCCGCTCGGAGTATGTCTTCAACACTCATCGATGAAAGATCGAGTGTCGTATTCAAGTTCGGACGAATCGCATTACCCACCAGTGAAGAAATGCTGGCGAGCGCGATCGCCGGATCCGAGCCATTTAGCGGCGTGAAAGGCGACCCACTCTGGAGCGAGAACTGAGAGTTGAGCTGCCAGCCACCGAGAACCAAACCGCCGGCGCCCTTCTGCTCGCGGAACCACGGCAATTCGTAAACAAAGTTTCCGGCGATGCGATGCGGGCGATCGAAACTCGAACGCGCGCGGTCCGCCCGTCGATTGTACGAGTCCTGTGCCACCGCAATCTCTCCTGACGATACGTTGAAAATTTCCGACATCGTATCGATAAAGGAGCTGTAGGTGTAGTGAAGCCCGGCGCTGAATCCACTACTCAATCGCTTCTCCAGACTCGTCTGAAGCGAATGATAGATCGACATGCCGGAGTTGGTGCGTAGACGAGTTGGTCCCTGGTTCGGTATCGATCGGCAGAAGCCGTTCGCCGCGGTTGCCACGGTGCATCCGATGCGCGTCGGATTCGCGTCAACCGACTCAAACAAACTAGTCCCGTTAGTGCCGACGTAGCCAACACGCAAGACCAGGTCGCGCGTGAACTCGCGTTGCACTTCGAAGCTGAGCGAATCGTACACGGGCATGTGGAAGTCTTCGTCCACAATCGTTCGATTCACCGTGTCGGGATTAAACGGCGGATTCTGAAGAGCAGCAAATGCGTTAGGAATAACATTTACGGCTTGACCACCGAGATTCGTTGCCGCGACTGTCGGGAACGACGATACCGCAGCCACGAACGGGAACGAGCTCCAGATGTTGAGCGCGATGTTGGTGTAAGCATAGTCGTGAGTGCGCGTGTAGCCTCCGCGCAAAACTAGCTTGTCGCCGCCGGTAAGCCAGCCCATCACGCCACTGCTGCGCGTTTGCGGGTTCCAGTTGAAACCGATTCGTGGCTGGAAGTTGTTATTGTCTCTGCCAGGCACGGGGCGCAACACGAAACGCGGATCGTTGTTGAAGGCGGCCAGCACTGGTTGATTGAAGTCGACCAGGTCTTGAATCGGCTGGCCTGCGTTTTCGTAGCGCAGCCCGAGCGTCAACGTAAAGTTTGGTCTAACTTTCCACTCGTCCTGGCCATAGAAGAAGAAATCGTGCCAGTCGTTGTGGAGGACCCGCGCCGTTCCCGGCAAGTCTTTATTGATGTTTGCTCGGGTGGCGAGATCTTTTACGAGGAAGTCGAGCGAAGCATACTCGAGCAAGCCGCGGGTGGTTGGTTTGAAAAGTTGGTGCAACTGGTTGCGACGAATATCGACGCCAAACTTCCAGGCGTGATTGCCATTCGTGTAAGAGATGTTGTCCTGAAGTTGATAGGTGTTCCTCACCTGGTTCTGCGGGAGATTCACGCCGAGTCCGATGGCTGTGCGAGTTGGACCAGCATTGAAACCACGCAAGCCGAGTTCGACCACTTCAATCGAGGGAATCAACTCCGAGCTTGGATCGAGAGCGATCGTCGCCGAAGCACTCCGCAGGAACGCGCCACGAACTTCGTTGATCCAACTTGGCGAGAGCACGCTCGTGAGTTGCAGGTTCACACCTTGTGTGCGCGCCGGCACGATTGAGGAGAATCCCGGTGGCGTGATCTGCGAAGCGGCAACGCCGGGAATACTGCCCAACGCTCCAGCGTCCTGATAAAGGTAGCGGCCGTTGAGACTGTGCTTATCGCCGAAACGATGATCGATGCGAATTGAGGTCTGCCAGTCGTCGTAAGTCGAAGACTGTGAACCGGTCAACGATCCAACGGGTACAACAAACGTCTGGCCGTTGCGGACAAACCTGACTGTTTGATTCAGCGGAGTCGCGGCGGCTGGCAGGAAGTCGAGCAGCGCACGCACCTGCGGCAAGTCACCGGCGGCCTGGCGAATGATCTCCTTGCCTTCAGCAGTCGGAGCACCGTTGAGCGCTTGTCCAACACCGAGCTGACGGTCCCACCAACGTTGAATCGCAAAGAAGAAAAATGTGCGGTCCTTGCCGCTCGTGTAGGCTGGTCCACCTTCACCAAAACGCGGCAGATGAAGTGGGCCACCAACCGTTCCACCCAGTTGGTTCTCGACCCGAAACGGCGCCTTGCGCCGGAACTCAGCGGTCGCGTTTGGATTGCAGAAACCATTAGCGCCTGCTTTTTGCGTGTTGCTGCAAGCGTTCAACGCGTTGTCATTGTGAAACCAGAAGCCGGAGCCGTGATACTGGTTCGAGCCGCTGCGCGTAATCGCATTGAAAACCGCGCTTGAATTGCGGCCATACTCGGCGCTGAACTGGTTTGTTACCAATCTAACTTCCTGAATCGCGTCAGGATTGTTCAACGGGATCGTCGAACCCGCGACACCGAAGTTGTTGTTGTCCTGACCATCGATCATGAAGTTATTCGAACGAGTCCGGCCGCCGTTCGAAGAAAAGTTAGTGCCGCCGGCAAACGCACTCTGCCCGGAATTGATTTGGCTTACACCCGGAGCCGATAAAGCGATGTTGTAAACACTGCGAGTTGTCGCAAGCGGCAATTCCGACAGGCGCTTCTCGTCGAACCGTGTGCCCACCTCGGGCGTTGACGTATTCAACATCGAGGCGTTCTCGACAACGTTCACAACTTCCTGCACGGCACCAGGTTTCATAGTGACGTCGACCACTGCGCTCTGGTTTAGCGCGAGCGTGATCCCCGACTGTTGATATTTGGCGAAGCCGGTGCTCTCGACTGTAAGTTCGTACGCGCCCACCGGCACGCCGGCAAAGTGATAGCGACCATCGGCGTTGGTTTGCACCGTACGTGTCTCGTTAGTCGAGATGTTGCGCATAGTCACCGTTGCGCCGGTTATGACTGCCTGTTTTTCGTCCCTGACTTCGCCGGAGATCGATCCGGAGGTTTGTGCTAGGGCGGGACAGCAAAGGCACAGCAGCAGCGCTGTCAATAGCATCAGGATTCTGGTTGCTTTGATCATAAGCATTCTCCCTTGTGAAACGACTGGCGGCCTTGTCGTAAGTTGAATTGTGGACTGGACTGAACGCGACGGCCCGGAGAACGCAGATGAAGTTTTGTACGAATGTGCAAAACTTTGGAGACGAGTTGGGTCGTCTGTGATGTGAGGCAATGATTATTCCAAGTGCTGCGCCGTAGGAGTCTGAATGGTTAAGGCGTGGAATTGAGCCACTTACGTGCGAACCCGTGCTCAACCCTCAACCGGCACAAGCCAAAAATCTAAAGTCAATTCAAATTCGTCAAGTTGGCAATGAGAAACTCCCACCGTGAAGTCGCCCAAAGCGCCGTTCGCGCCGGTGCACAACTACTACTGGGCATACAAGTCGTGCGTTGTGGGCCGGACGCAAAGGGCGGCTTCCTCTTGAACTTGGGAAGCGAGCAAAATCGGGTCGAGAAGATCCACGCCGAATTTGTGATCGATGCTACGGGCCGTGGATCAACCGTCGCGCGAAGGCTCGGCGCGAGTTCGATCATGTTCGATCGTCTCGTGGGTGTTGCTGCGGAGTTTACCAATGCCCGCGCCGAAACAAGCTGCTACACGCTTGTCGAAAGCACGCCCGATGGCTGGTGGTACTCAGCGCCCGCCGGGA
>JBKPJS010000784.1:0-1759 GCA_046730815.1 Acidobacteriota bacterium | reverse complement strand
ACCAAAGGCCAGGCAATTGAACATCGGCATCACGGTATATCCTACGTACGGCGGCAGCGGCATTGTTGGCTCTGAACTCGGCAAGGAACTCGCAGCACGCGGGCACACGGTTCACTTCATCTCCTCTGCGTTACCGACGAGATTGACCGAACTCAACGAGCGTGTGCGTTTCCATGAAGTGGAAATGATGTCGTATCCGTTGTTTGAGCATCAGCCTTACACGCTCGCACTCGCCACCAAGATGGCGACGGTCGCCGAGGAAGAGAATCTCGACCTCCTGCACGTTCACTACGCCATTCCGCACTCGATCAGCGCGATTCTCGCGCGCGAGTCGCTCAAGCCGAGACGGCGCCTGCCCGTAGTCACCACGTTGCATGGAACCGATATCACGCTCGTCGGTGCAGACAGATCTTATTTGCCGATTACGCGCTACGGCATTGTTCAGTCTGATGGTGTTACAGCGATCTCTCACTATTTGAAAGAGGCGACGCGAGAGATATTTCACTTCGACGATATCAAGGTGATTCCCAATTTTGTCTGCCAGTACGACTACAGGCGTTTGGAAGTGCGGGGCCTTCGTGAAACGCTGGCGCCGCAGAATGAACGTTTGCTGGTTCACGTTTCAAACTTTCGACCGGTGAAGCGGCCGGTTGACTGTGTCGAGATCTTCGCTCGAGTGCTGAAGAAAGGGGTCAAGACACGATTGGTGATGGTTGGCGATGGGAGCGAACGACCAAACGCCGAGCATCGCGCCCGCTGCCTCGGTGTTTTTGAACACTGCTCGTTTGTTGGGAAGCAGCCGCGGATTGTTGATTATCTTTCGGCGTCGGATGTGCTGCTGTTGCCTTCCGATCAGGAGTCGTTTGGACTGGCGGCGTTGGACGCGATGGCTTGCGAAGTTCCGGTGATCGCCTCGCGCGTCGGGGGCTTGCCGGAAGTTGTGACGGATGGTGAGACTGGATATCTCAGCGCAGTGGGCGACGTGGACAAGATGGCCGCGGATGCCGCACGTTTAGTTGCCGATGACAAACTGCGACAGGAGATGGGCCGGCGCGCACGCGAATCGGCAATCGATCGTTATCGCACCGACGTCGTGATTCCTCAGTACATTGATTTCTACGAGCAAGTCATTGGGAAGTAGACATTGCCAATTTCCGATTGCCAATTGCCAATTTAAATCTTGGGCAAACCGACAAATCGGCAATTGGCAATCGGAAATTGGCAATGAGATCTCTTATTGTCGGCACGGCGGGTCACATTGATCACGGAAAGAGCGCCCTCGTCCGCGCTTTAACCGGCACCGATCCCGACCGCCTTCCTGAAGAAAAGCGACGCGGCATCACCATCGACCTCGGTTTTGCCGACCTCGAAGTCGACGACCTGCGCCTTGGCTTCGTTGACGTTCCTGGTCACGAACGCTTCATCAAAAATATGTTAGCCGGTGCACACGGCATCGATCTGCTGGCGTTGGTGATTGCTGCGGATGAAGGTGTGATGCCGCAGACTCGCGAGCACTTCGACATCTGCCGTTTGCTTGGCGTGCGCAATGGTCTGTTGGTGATCACGAAGAAAGATCTGGTTGATGAAGAGATGCTCGTTCTGGTTGAAGATGAAGCGCGAGAATTGATCGCAGGATCTTTCCGCGAAGACGCTCCGGTTGTTGCGGTGAGTTCCCGGACGGGCGCCGGGCTTGAGGAATTGAAAGTGCGCCTCACCGAGATGGGAAAGCGTGTTCCTCCACGATCGCTCGATTTCACGA
>JBKPJS010000783.1:0-2702 GCA_046730815.1 Acidobacteriota bacterium | reverse complement strand
CTCAATGTCTCGTGGGCTCGGAGATGTGTATAAGAGACAGCTTTGAAAGGGGGCACCCGGTTGCCAAAATCAAGTACCCGGCCTTCGCCGTCATTATAACTCGCCAAGGCCAGATCCACCCGGCCGTTGAACATTGTGAGTAGTTGCTTCAGATATTGCGTGCCCCCGCGAATGTTTTCGGCGGCGTCAAACGGACGCGCTACGCCGAAACGACGAGCTGTGCCGGGCATCAACTGCATTAGTCCACGCGCGCCCTTGGGGCTCAGGGCGCGAGGGTGAAAATGCGACTCTTGCTCGATGACGAGGAACACGAGGTACGGGTCGACCGCAAAACGTGTTGCATTTTGCTTGATAAGTTGATCGATGAACGTATTGCCGGACGACCAGCCATGCTGTTTCAAGTCGGCTGAGTTGGACGTGGCGGCGTTTGGTTGTTCACGTTCGATGCGAGCGATACGTTCGCGGTCCAGGAAAATCGTTACGTGGCCGCGGTTGTACCATGCGCCATCAGCAACTTCTCTTACTTCATCAACACGCAGGCGAGCACCGTCGACAAGGTAAATCCACGTCGCTGTTTCAACTGGGACGGTCTTCGGTTCGACAGTCTTCGTTACCGGAGCAGTTTTAATAGCCGCTGCGACTTCCTTGTACCGGTTTTCGATCTTTAGAACTTCGCGAGTGGCGCTTTGAGAAGTTCCCCGAAGGCGGTACCAGATAGTGTCACCCTGTTTCCATGTGTCATCGACGTCCAGCGTTCCGCCATCGGCGAAGATGATTCGCTTGCCGATGACCTCCCCGGTTGGCGCGGCGGGTTCGGGAGAAGACAGCGTCGCTGCCGGCAGAAGAATTTTTTGACCCTTGCGCAGACGTGTATTGACCGAGAGACCATTGGCGCGAGCGAGTTCTTCCGGTGAGATATTCGATCGCTCGGCCACGGCGCTCAACAATTCAGTCGAGCGAATCGTTATGTAGCGCGAATGATTGGCGGTGGTCCTGCGTTGCGCGATCAGGGGCGTGCACGCGAGGAGGACGAGGAGAACCGTTAGGCCGGGAGCTGCCAGAGAAAAATACTTCTCGTGCAAAGGCGCAAAGCTGCGCAACAGATCTTCTCCCATTGAGGCACTTTTCGTGCAAAGCCCGTTCAAGCGGTAAAACCTAACTGTCATCACTTCCTCAGACACTGACTGCCTGCGCCTGCTGCGCACGCGGCGTCTCCTTGTACGACTTAAATCCATGCGCGGTACCGAAGTAGTTTCCCCAGGCCGCGTCGATCAGCGCCGGCGAAAGTTGCAGTGCACGGCCTTCGAACGCACAAATATCCGACATCCTGTTCAGGAGATCCCTCGGCTCACAACACTTCATCGGCCGGTGTTCCTCGCCATATTTATGGAGCAGGTAACTCACGCTGTCGTGGTCTACAGCCAGGCCTTTTGAAGCAGCCGCGCGCCTGAATATCTCGCCGTAGGCGCCGGGAGTCGGCAACTCGAGTCGCGCGCGATATCCCATGCGCCGCAGAAAAGCCTCATCGACAAATTCTTTTTCGTCGAGATTGGTTGAGAATACTACGAGTTGCTCAAAAGGCACTGCTATTTTCTTGCCACTGTGTAACGTCAAATAGTCAACTCGCTTCTCCAACGGCATGATCCAGCGGTTCAGCAGATCGCGACTGGAAACGCGTTGCCGGCCGAGCTCGTCGATAACGAGTGTCCCGCCGTTTGATTTCACCTGAAACGGCGCCTCGTAAAATCGCGAGTTATCATTCCAGACCAGATCGGTATTCTCCAGCGTGAGCTCGCCGCCGACCATGATCATCGGTCGCGCTATCTGGATCCAGCGCCGGTCGTGTTCCAGGCTGGCGCCATTTGCAACTGGCTTATGACTGTGGCTATCAAAAACGCGGATGATATAGCCGTCAATTTCAATCGCGAATGGGATCCAAACTGAGCCATACAACGCGGCATTCAACCGTTCGGCGATGGCGGTCTTGCCTGTTCCCGGAAGTCCCGTCAGAAAAAGTGAAGAGCGAGAGTTGATTACACAGCCCAGAGTTTGGATTAGTGAATCGGGAAGGACCAGATCACGAAGAGCCTTTCGTACACCTTCGAGTGATGCCGACTGTGCGGGCGCCGCCTGAAGACGCATCATGTGGGCGTAATCGTCAAGTGTAACTGGTGCTGGTCCAGCATAGCCGCATTGAGACTGCAAGCGCAGGACGCGCTCCCACCCGTGGTCCAGCATGGCATAACGCGTGAGGCCCACGGCGCTTTGGAGCCGGATCTCAATAAGCTTTTCACGGTAGAGTTGGTACAGCAGCTCATCCGTCAATGCAGGGGGGAGACGCAGTTTCTCGGCGACCGAGACAGTCGTGGGGTCTGCAAGAGAAGCAACGTGTTTAAGAGCGAGGTCGCGAAGAAACGCATCCGCTACGCCGGTCTCCTCGAGCTCCTCGGGTGTGGGTGGGCCAAGGCTCTCGATTTCTGCGCGGGTTAAAAAGCTCAGGTTGCCCATATTTGCTCTCTCCGAACGTGAACTATTCCCAACTGCCCTTGACCTTAATCGAATTACTTGTTTGCTTCGGCGAAGCTCTTCAAAGCCACCAGCGATCTGCGGGTGGTTTCCGCATCGGTATGCCGTCCGGTCAGTTCATAAAGACTTACCAGTCTATTGAGGACATCCGTCGAATTCGGTTGGATGGCCTGGGC
>JBKPJS010000782.1:0-1911 GCA_046730815.1 Acidobacteriota bacterium | reverse complement strand
CTTCCGCAGCTTCCAGACAAGCTTTCTGCACGGCCAACTCACGCTCGAGATCCAGCTCTGGCACTTTTCCTGACGCCACGATCTCCGCCGTTGTCATGCCTGCCACACTCACCGCGTATTCGCTCATCGACAAATCATTCTGCGTCGTGCCGAGTAGCGCAATTACGTCGCCCTCTTTCTTAAAGCCCGGTGAGACTGCGCGTTTGACGTCTTCGATTAGTCCAACCATTCCGATCACAGGTGTTGGCAGAATCCCACGTCCTTCAGTCTCGTTGTAGAAAGAGACGTTTCCGGAAACTACCGGTGTTTCTAACGCGCGGCATGCTTCGGCCATACCGTCGACGACCTCGGAAAACGACCACATCACTTCTGGTCGTTCAGGTGAGGCGAAGTTAAGACAGTTCGTAATCGCAATTGGCCGCGCGCCGACACACACCACATTGCGGGCAGCCTCGGCGACAATCAGCTTCGCGCCCTCGCGTGGATTTGCCGCGCAATAACGCCCGTTGCCGTCGAGCGTCATCGCGAGCGCGCGACGAGTTTCTTTGATTCTCACGACGGCTGCATCGGCGCCGGGAAGGATCGCAGTGTTGGTGCGAACCATGTGATCGTATTGACGATAAACCCACTGTTTCGAAGCGATGTTGCCGCAGGAAAGGAGCTTGAGCAGATCCGCAGTTAAATTTTGACTCTCGAATTTGCCGCTTTGTGCCTGGGTCGTTGTACCGGGCGCGGACATCGTCCGTTCGTATCGTGGTGCTTCGTCAGTCAATGCCTCGACGGGAATATCCGCCACAGTTTCACCATTGTGAGCGACCTGCATCCGCCCAGTGTCGCGCACACGCCCGATGACCACTGCATCAAGGTCCCACTTACGAAAGATGTCCACCACCTCACGTTCGCGCCCAGAGTGGGCCACAATCAACATCCGCTCCTGAGACTCTGACAGCAGCATCTCGTAAGCCGTCATGTTCTGTTCGCGTTGCGGCACCAGCGACAAGTCCAACTCGATCCCGGTGCCCGCACGCGCAGCCATTTCACACGACGAAGAAGTTAATCCTGCCGCGCCCATGTCCTGAATTCCCGCAACGGCGCCGCTGCGCATCGCCTCGAGACACGCTTCCAGCAAAAGCTTCTCGAGAAAAGGATCGCCAACTTGCACGGTCGGACGCTTTTCCAAAGCTTCCTCGTCGAACTCTGCTGAAGCCATCGTCGCGCCATGAATCCCGTCGCGTCCGGTTTTTGCGCCGACGTAAAGCACCGGATTTCCGATTCCCGTCGCTTTGCCAAAGAAGATCTGATCGTGCCGAACGAGTCCGAGCGCAAACGCATTAATCAAAGGGTTGAACGCGTAAGCGTCATCAAACACAACTTCACCACCGACAGTTGCCACACCAAAAGCGTTTCCGTAATGAGCAATGCCGGCGACGACTCCAGTGAGCAGCGATCGATTGCGACGGCCATACTGCGGATGGTCCAACGAACCGAAACGCAAACTGTTCATCGATGCGACGGGCCGCGCCCCCATCGTGAAAATGTCGCGCAGAATTCCTCCGACGCCAGTCGCTGCGCCCTGAAATGGTTCGATGAACGATGGGTGATTGTGCGACTCGATCTTGAATGCCGCGCACCAACCGTCTCCCAGATCGACAACTCCGGCGTTCTCCCCTGGCGGCACAATCACGCGTGGTCCAGTAGTAGGCAGTCGTTTCAAATGGATGCGAGACGATTTGTACGAGCAGTGTTCCGACCACATGACCGAGAAGATCCCGAGTTCGGCAAAACTCGGTTCACGGCCAAGCAGTTCCTTTATTCGCTCGAATTCTTGCTGTGTGAGGTTATGGGCGGCGATAACGTCGGCAGTAATCATTGTTTGATCTTAGTGCTTTGTGCTTTGTGCTTTGTCATTGG
>JBKPJS010000781.1:0-3545 GCA_046730815.1 Acidobacteriota bacterium | reverse complement strand
TCGTGGCGCCGTTTCCGCGAATCCATTACGACGAGGCAGTGAAGCTCCTGCATGAAGGATTTGAAAAGGGTCTGCTGGAATCGAAGTTTGAATGGGGTGGTGACTTTGGCGCGCCGGATGAAACGTACATTTCCAGCCAGTTTGAAAAGCCGGTGATGGTCCATCACTATCCCGCGGCCGTGAAAGCATTTTACATGGCGAGAGATCCTGAGCGCCCGGAGCTCGCGCTGGGAGTTGACGTGCTTGCGCCGGAAGGTTATGGCGAGGTTATTGGTGGCGGTGAACGTGCTATCTCGCTCGAGTTTTTGCAGGAGCAGATCAGACTGCACGAACTTCCGGAAGAGGCGTTTCAGTGGTACCTCGATCTGCGCCGCTATGGGAGTATCCCGCATGGAGGTTTCGGAATGGGTGTCGAACGATGCACCGCCTGGATGTGCGGCATCGAGCACATTCGCGAGACGATACCGTTTCCGAGGATGTTGTACCGCATCAGACCTTAACAGGATATACAGGATTAGGCAGGATTTACATGTCAATCATGAAAAATCATGTAAATCCTGTGAAGTGATTTTTAGGAGTATGTATGACGTGTCCGAAATGTGGTGCTCAGTTGTTGTCAGGCTCAACCTTCTGTGGAGCTTGCGGCTATCGCCTCGCGCCGGAGCCGGTTAGTCCGGGCGCTGGACGCGGTATTCAGATCGATGAAGACTCTCGTGGCCGTGGTAGCGGTTACGACTATGAGGTTTTACATCAACCGTCGTTCTCGCTGGCTGTTCTTCGTCTTCAACCTGAGCAATCGATCCAGGCGGAATCGGGCGCCATGGTATCGATGTCAGCTAATGTAGAACTTCAATCGCAAATGAAGGGCGGTTTTCTTGGCGCGATCAAACGGGCAGCGGGCGGGGAGTCGGCATTCATCTCGACGTTTACCGCGCGCGGCGGCCCCGGAGAAGTTACGTTAGCCCCCGGCGCACCAGGTGACATCGCCGCGATCGAACTAACCGGCCAGCCGTTTTTTGTGCAATCGAGCTCTTACCTTGCCGGGGACGCGAGTCTAACAGTTGACACAAAGTGGGGCGGCGCGAAATCATTCTTTTCCGGTGAAGGATTGTTCGTCCTGTTGGTGCAGGGACAAGGACTGCTGCTGGTCTCATCCTTCGGCGCGATCCACCGCAAACGTCTTCAAGCCGGGGAACGTTATGTCGTCGACACCGGTCATCTCGTCGCTTGGGAAGGCACAACTCAATACACACTTCGCAAAGCGGCGGCCGGCTTTTTCCGCAGCATGACGAGTGGTGAAGGAATCGTGGCGGAGTTTACCGGGCCAGGTGAATTACTCATTCAGACAAGAAATCTTGCCGCTCTCGCAGGTCTGCTGAAACCATTCTTCCCAAGCCAGGGCGGCAGCGGTGGTGGCGGCTTTAACTTTAATCTTGGTGGCTAATGTCCACGGAAACGCAAAAATCAGTCAGCATTTTAGGAGTGCCCCTTGGTTATGGCGCGAGCATGGCGGGTGTCGATATCGGACCCGCTGCATTGCGTGTCGCGCGCCTGAATCAACGCATTTCACGCCTCGGATGTACTGTGCAGGACCTGGGTGACATGCGGCTTGAGCGCCCGCAGGCTATTGCCCCTCTGGATGAAAAGCTCAAGTATGGTCGCCAGATCAGCAACGCGTGTGAAGAGCTCGCTCGCGAAGTTGAAGCGATACTCACAGCCGGTAAACTGCCGTTAGTACTCGGCGGCGATCACTCGATCGCGATCGGATCGTTTGGGGGCGCCGCTTGTTATTACAAGAAGCGCGGAGAGACGCTGGGAATGATCTGGTTCGACGCGCACGCCGACATGAACACTCCCGAAACCACTCCTTCCGGGAACATTCACGGAATGCCCCTGGCCGCTCTGCTCGGTTACGGAGCACCCGAACTTACCAACGTCGCCGGATTCTCGCCGAAGCTCGACCCGCAGTTGTGCGTGCACGTGGGCGCACGTGACATCGATCCTGGTGAAAGGGAATTGATCAGGAAATTAGGCATGCGCTTCTTTACCATGAGAGAGATTGATGAGCGTGGGATGAGCGCATGCATGGACGACGCAATTGCCATTGCTTCACGTGCTACCGCAGGTTATGCAGTGACCTTCGACGTCGACGCTCTGGATCCTGGTGATGCGCCCGGATCGGGGACACTCGTTCGCGGCGGACTGACATACCGCGAAGCGCATTTGGGAATGGAGAAGATCGCCGAGGCAGGCGGCATGCGCATGCTGGAAATCGTCGAGATAAATACCGCGCTGGATGTGAATAACAAAACTGCGGAACTGGGTGTGGAGCTGATCCTATCCGCGTTAGGCAAGACAATCCTGTAAAGGTTGGACCAACAAGAGTGCCGAAAAAGCTGCGCGTCGGAGTGATCTTCGGCGGGCGATCAGGTGAACACGAGGTTTCGATCCGATCTGCGCGAGCTATCGTCGAAGCTATCGATCGACGAAAGTTCGATGTAGTTCCGATCGCTATCACGAAGGAAGGGAAGTGGCTGCCTCCGGCACACTCCGCCCAGCTTCTTCCTGCTTCAGTTCACGGATTGTTGCCTTCTAAAACTCACACAGCCACCGGCGATATCGCGCTTCTCGGAGAATCTACGGGTGAGAAAATTGATCTTGTCTTTCCTGCGTTGCATGGCCCATTCGGTGAAGACGGCACTCTTCAAGGATTACTTGAGATGGCCGACGTGCCTTACGTAGGTTGCGGGGTCCTTGCTTCGTCGTGCGGCATGGACAAAGTGACTATGAAGTCGCTTTTTGTCCAGGCAGACTTGCCGATTTGCAAGCACGTGTGGTTTCTGCGTTCTCAGTGGCGCAACAACCCGGCGAAGATACTGCGCAAAGTCACGACCGAAATTGGTTTGCCGTGTTTTGTTAAGCCAGCCAATTTGGGTTCGTCGGTCGGAGTATCGCGTGCTACGGACAAGAAGTCGTTGAGCAAAGCCATCGATCTGGCTGCTGAGTACGATCGAAAGATTATTGTCGAGGAAGAGCTTGTTGCTCGTGAGATCGAGTGCGCTGTGCTTGGCAACGATGAACCGAAGGCGAGCTTGCCGGGTGAGTACGTGGTGTATGACGAAGCTGCGAGATTTTTGGATTACACCGAGAAGTATGCAAACACGGGCCACGTGAGTTTTGTGGTTCCGGCGCCGTTGTCGAAGTCGATGACCACGAAGATTCAGCAAATGGCGATCAGGGCGTTTCAGTCAGTTGATGGCTCGGGGCTGGCGAGGGTTGATTTCTTTCTCACGCGCAACGGCGGAGATTTGGTGATCAATGAATTGAATACGATGCCGGGGCTGACGGAAGTGTCGGGTTATACGAAGATGTGGGAAGCGTCTGGGCTTCCATTTCCAAGGTTGCTCGAAACCCTCATCGAACTCGCGTTCGAGCGCCATAAAGAAAAGTCACTTACAAAAACCTCAAGATAAAAACCTTAGACAGGATTACAGGATTTTCAAGATTTACAGGAAAGACATCTCATTATTGGTTATGGTTAATGC
>JBKPJS010000780.1:0-3110 GCA_046730815.1 Acidobacteriota bacterium | reverse complement strand
AGCCGCGCGTTTGCTTTTGGTGTAAAGGGCAATGCTGCTACTCAAGCAAGACCGGCCGGGCAAACTGCTGCCGCAAGCGGCGCGGGTCCGACCCCAGGTCCCAATAGCCGACCGGCTACTGGACCACGTGGTCCAGCAGTGGCGGGTGGTGGTGGCGGAGGTCCGAGGGTTGCAGCCGTTGGAGCAGGACCACAGGGTGTTAGCGCTGCTGCTCCGAGTGAGAAGCGATACAATCTCAACGTGTCTATTAACTTCAACAATATTCTGAACCACGTGAATCTGGCCACGCCCGTGGGGAATCTGTCATCTCCGAGTTTTGGAGAGTCGTTGGGATTGGGCGGAGTTGTCGGAGGGTTTGGTGCAGGTGGCAGTACGGGTGCCGGTAATCGTCGAATCTATGCACAGGTCCGATTGAATTTCTAATCGAGAGGGTTTTTCAGATGAAAAGGTTAGTTCTAATTTCGTTTGTAATCGCCGTTGTCCTTGGTGGAACGGTACGGCCTCAAGAACCCGCGAAGACTCCAGCAAATGGGGCGACTCCTCCCGCCGTCGTGATCACGCCCGAGACTAGTCCGCTCGAGCTGGCTCGCGCAGCTTTTGCAGCTCAGGGTGGTGAGAAGTTTCGTGCCGTGCAGAACATGATCTTGCGAGGGTCAGTGCAGCTTTATCCGCCGAATAGTGTTCAGTCGATTCCGGGATCGTTTTCACTGGTGACTGCGGGCGCAAAGTTGCGAATGGAGATCGATGCACGGCCTGCGATTGTCTTCAAGCAGATCTACGATGGCCAAACTACCTACAGCTCGATGCCGAGTGTGGAAGTGCCTCCGCTTACCAAGTTTGGTTTAGGAGCACTCGCGAGATTCGATCAGCCCGGGTACCAGATCACGGCATTGCCAGACAAGAAGAAGCAACGCGCATTTCGCATTGTGGATCCTGACGGTTACACGACCGACTTTTACGTCGATCCCAAAACCGGTAGGGTCATGAGCTTTCTCATCTACCACGCCGGCGTGACGCTGGGTACTGAGAACAGTAAGTTCAAGGAAGTGGAAGGCGTGCTGGTGCCGTTCAATTTCTCGCAGAAGTTCGAGATGCCGATGGGCGCCTTCTTCGCGGAATTCAGCGTCAAGGAAGTAAAGCTCAACCAGCAACTCCCCGAGGACGCATTCGCGATTCCACGGTAGAGTAGTTGCTGAACCTCTCAATCGAACTTAAGTATACCGCGCATCAATTTTGCCCTTGCAATGTTACCGAATGCTTTGGCGATGAATGCTGCATCTTCATTTGCTTCTTCTAGACACGGCTCCAGGTACGCGGCCATCTCTTCTGGAGTTCTCAAATGTTCTGCAACGTCGTAACGTGTGGTTTTGGTCTTTGTCATCTAACTTACCAGGTCTCGATCGTCATACTTGTTTTCGATACCTAATCGACTTCACGCGGTTCTGTGAGCAATTTGACCCCTTCGAGAATTTGGCGAATGCGCTCCTTCGAGAGTGTCCCAATATGCTCGCTTAACTGGTCTTTGTCTACCGTGAATATCTGCGAGACCACCACCACGCTTTGCTTAGGTAGACCAGCTTCGTTCGAGTCCAACAGCACATTGCCCGGCGCTTGGGCTCGCTTCAAATTTGACGTCAACGCGCAAACAATCACCGTATTAATCCGGCTCAGATTGAAGACGTTGTTTTGAATGACGACGTGAGGATGGCGATAGCCCGGCCCAGAGCCAATCGGCTCATCAAGTTCAATCCAGAAAATATCGCCCTGATTTATTACCATTCGCCTTCAACAACTTTGCGATGCAAACGTTGCGTTTTGCGAAGGCGCTTCCGCTCACTGGCATCGGGTGAATTCTGATAAGCCTTGTTGATTTGTTCGAGCAACTGACGGTTTTGATGCCGCCGCACATACTCTTCCAAAGCCAAGACAAACAAACGACTACGTGAGACCTTCATCTCCTGGGCCAGAATATCAACTTGCTCAAAAAGAGATTCTTGTAGAGAGATCGCGGTTTTTATATGTGCCATTTCGGTTATACTATCGAGTCGAGGCAAAGTATAACCACGAATAATACCGGCGTCAATGAGCTTAGAAATTCAATGTATCAAACACTCATGATCTCTTGCTCTTTGCTCTTCGACAGTTCGTCGATCTTGCCGATGAAGGTGTTGGTGAGTTTTTGGATCTCGTCGAGGGCGTCGCGTTCGGCGTCTTCGGAGATGACCTTGTCTTTGAGCATCTTCTTTAAGCGCTCGTTGCCGTCGCGGCGGACGTTGCGGATCGCAGTGCGATGATCTTCGGCGACGTCGTGCACCTGCTTGGCGAGCTGTTTGCGACGCTCTTCTGTCAGCGGAGGAATCGGAACGCGTACGAGCTTGCCGTCGTTCGAAGGGTTGAGGCCGAGATCGGCGGCGCGAATGGCTTTCTCGACCGCGCCGATCTGAGTTTGATCCCAGGGCTGCACGGTGAGCATCTGCGGCTCGGGCGCATGCACTGAAGCCATCTGGCTCAGCGGCGTCATCGTGCCGTAGTAATCGACCATCACGGAATCCAAAAGACTTACCGCGGCGCGACCGGTGCGGACGCTCCCCAGTTTGCGCCTGAAGTCGTCGATCACACCTTCCATTCGTGGTTTCGTTTCTTTGATTACATCCTTTTCACTCATCTCGCTAACTCCGCTTAAGTGATTAATCAACCAACCTTAGTTCCCACGCCGCGCTCACCCGTGACTACCCGTTTGATATTTCCCGGCTCGCGCATGTTGAAGACAATGATAGGCAGGTTGTTGTCCATGCACAAAGAGATCGCAGAAGCGTCCATTACTCTGAGCTGCTTCTCGAGAACCTGGCGATACGTGATCTCATTAAAGAGCTCGGCGGTGGCGTCAGTCATCGGATCGGCGGAATAGACACCATCAACTTTAGTCGCTTTCAGAATAATGTCCGCTTTAATCTCCAGGGCTCGAAGCGCGGCTGCTGAATCGGTGGTGATGTATGGATTGCCCGTGCCTGCCGCAAAGATAACGACTCGCCCCTTTTCCAGATGCCGCACTGCACGACGACGAATAAACGATTCAGCCAACTGCGGAATATCGACAGCGGATAACACGC
>JBKPJS010000779.1:0-2719 GCA_046730815.1 Acidobacteriota bacterium | reverse complement strand
AGTTTTTCAGCCGCAGATGAACGCAGAATACGCAGATCAGAAATGCAATGTGCGCGAATCTGCGTTTATCTGCCGGCTAATATGTTCTGCACGATGATTCCGTCGCCGGAGCGTTTGACCGATAGAGGGAAGGTTAAGACTTGTGTCGGCTTTGTCGGAGTCTCATTATCAGGAGCCATGTCGCTGTTAGCACAACAAACGCGATTAGCCATGGTGTAATGCTGCCTAGGAAATATGCTCGGAATGAACCTTCATACCATACCCTTAACTGGTCGGTCGGAGCTGCTTCCCAGCGCCACCGTATCGCCCAGACTTCTGATACGAATGCGATTAAGCACACCGCAGCCCACGTTTTTAGCTTGTCCCTCACCCAAGCAGTCCTTCGTCTCCCAGAGGTGTGTCAGAGGGCCAAAGCGCGGGATCGCCATGCCCAGATCATGGCCATAAGCGCACCGGCGACACCAAGAAGCGTCGCCGGCGGACCCATGACGGCCAGTACGGTAGCACCTACGGTTACGGCTGCCATCGCGAGTCCTGCCAACATCACTATCCGTCGTGTGCCTCGACCACGGAGCCATAACAAGATGCCGGCAACAGTGAAGAAGACGCTGGCGGGAGTTGTAAAGACACCAACCCAGAACTGCGTCGCTTCCGGACCAAAATAACGGAATTCCATGATAGCGCCGTAGCCGATGACAATTCCTATAAGCACCATAAAAGCTGCAACGACCTTCATACGAAGTACCTCTCAACTAGAAAGTAGTAAAACTCAATTGTTAGACACTGCCTGTTTGAAATTGTTTCTGCGTTGAGAAGAATTTGGGTGGCGCTCATTGTTTACCCGGCTCTCGCTCCGTTCGGTACTTCCTCTTCCGGCAAGGCGAGAACCGGTTTGATTCCATCCGCGTACCCAATATCCAGCAGCATGCCTTCTGATACTTCGCCCATGATCTGCTTCGGCTCGAGGTTTATCACAAATAGTGCTTGCCTGCCCTCGATCTGTTTTGGATCCTCTCGCTCCTGCTTCATCCCCACCAGGATGGTCCTGCTGTGATCGCCAAAATCCACAGTCATCTTAATAAGCTTATTGGAGCCTTTTACATCTTCGACAAGCTTGATAGTGCCGGCGCGGATATCAACCCTCTGCAAAAGATCGACGGCGATGGTCGGTTTCACAGGAGCTACCTTAATTGTTGGCACAAATGATTCCCCAATACCGAAGTGAACTGAGTGGAAGCTTATTCGGCTGCTATGAATGGCAACCGAAATGTTGATAGCGTCTAATCGTCCCTATCTCGGCTTCATTTCATACGAGGCTTTTTGTTGGTGGGTTTGAGAGCGTCGGCCGCTGGAATCTCGTCGCCCTTTGCATCTACGTAATGAATATCGAATGCAGCATCAGAGTAAATGTACAGAGAGCAAGCTCCCTGACAGGTAAACTGATGCGCGTGGCGGGACGGCATGAGAGCAAAACCGCCGGGTCGTAACATTAGTGATTTCCCGTCTTTCATTTCGAGATGAGCATTGCCAGTCACCATCATCAAATGCTCATTCGGCGTATGCCAGTGCCACGGGACAGCACAGCCAGCCGTAGCTTTGACGAATATGATGGATGGACCGTTCGCAGGATCGCCGTTTTGAACGGAGCCCTCAGTACAAGTTGGGAGCCCGGGAAATTTTGTAAACTTCATTTCCGTCACGTTCTGTCCCGACTGGTTCGCCATCTCCTGCGCATGCGCAACCGTCGAGATGAAAGCGATCACCAAAAACATAAACAAGCAAAATGGTCTGCGGAAACACATTGAAGCGTACCTCCTTTTGCAGATAAGTGTTAGCAATAATGAGTACTGAAGACTCATCGAACTTTCTCCTCTGCAAGCCACTGGCCTCGGTGACTTACAGACATTTGGACCAGAGTTATTGACTAAAGTTTAGGCCCGGAAACGGTGCCGGTCAATCCGCACAATAGCGTCGAATGCATGCGTCGGGAGCCTGAAATTCTACTGCGTCAGTGCGTGGAGCCAGCCCGGTTCCCGGTAGTTCTCTTCTTCATGGCGGCGCAGCCTGGCGGTCATGATGCTTGCCCGGCCTAAGTAACCCACGATCTGCTGTGGATTGTTGCGCCGCACAACCGGCAACCGGCCGATATCGTGGTGCACCATTCTTGTCACTGCGTCATGAAGAATCTCATCCGCAAAAGTGACTATCAATGCTGGCTGCCGGCTTCAAGCACGGTATGAGCATCCGGTGAGTTTTCAAGCGCGCGAATGAGATCGCCGCGAGTAATGATGCCCACGAGCAGTCCTTCGTCATCGGCGATCAGCGTTCCCTGACGGTGCGACAGATCTGGATGCCCGTTCGCTATCAGATCAGAAAGCTCACTCACTTTCATCCGGGCCGGAACTGTTGGCGGATTGCGGTCCATAACTTCCCCAACGCGCAAGACGGCGAGCGGATCCACGCTGTATTCACGAGTAACGTGAAAACCACGACGCGCCACCTTTTCAGTCAGGATGGACCGGCGCAGCAACAACACCGTCACGGCGTGCGCGGCAATACACGACACCAGCAGAGCGGGCAAGAGGTTCAGGTCATGAGTCAACTCAAGAGCGAAGATCATTGAAGTCAATGGTGAGCGCATGGTGCCGCCCATCATTGCAGCCATACTAATCATCGACCAGAGGCCTGGATCTCCCAGCGATATGAATTTTCCTTCGAG
>JBKPJS010000778.1:0-3081 GCA_046730815.1 Acidobacteriota bacterium | reverse complement strand
TTAGGCAGCGAGAGCCAATTCATTGTTATTGGCAGTTGTTTTTTCCCTACGCGTTTTAACGAGCTGCATAAGGTAGCCCGGCATGCATCGCGACGATCGTTCAGGTTCCTGTCGAAGCCTGTCGCCCCCATTTGCGAGCAAGGCCATTATAACCGGGCCACAAAGAAGCACAAAAAGCACAGAGCAGATCTGTGCGTTTTGTGCTTCTTTGCGGCTATAATTTGACTTCTGTGGGTACCCACGTTGTCCTCAGCGGCTGACTCAGGGCAAGTTGGTTCGGGAGAAACTAAACTCATGGCTTCAAATTATTCGAAATACTCGCCAACCGCAATTATCAATACACCTCCTGAACAACGTAGACACCTGCTGGCACGGCTTTGGTTACCAACTGTGCTGCTTTTGGCCCTGGCCGCGGGTGGCCTGACCGGCATCGTCGCCGCCTACGAATTGAACTACTCTCGCGCCGCTACTGAAGTGGCCGCACTGGCAACATATCGTCCCAGCGTTGTGACCAGGGTTTATGCTGACGACGGTGAAACGGTGATTGGCGAGTTTGCTCTCGAGAAAAGAATTCCACTCAGATACGAAGAGATTCCACCCGTCCTTAAGAATGCAATTCTGGCAGTTGAAGACGTTCGCTTTTACGATCACATCGGCATCGATCCGATTCGCATCATGGGCGCCGCATGGAAAAACCTTACCACTGACAAGATTGAAGGCGGTTCGACCCTGACTCAACAACTTACAAAAAACTTATTTCTTTCTAAAGAGCAAACTTACACGCGCAAAGTAAACGAGTGGATCCTGGCGCTTCAAATCGAACGCTACTACACCAAGAACCAGATCATGGAGTTGTACACAAACCACATGTTTCTTGGTGCAAATGCGTATGGCATGGAAGCTGGAGCCGAAACCTATTTCGGGAAACAGGCGAAAGACTTGACACTCGGCGAAGCAGCGTTGCTCGCGGGAGTGCCGAAAGCGCCGAGCGACTATTCACCAACGTCGAACCCTGCCAAAGCGAAAGAACGCCGCGACCTCGTCCTGGATCTGATGGCCAAGAACGGCTTCGTCAGTCAGGCCGAAGCCGACGCCGCCAAAGCGAAACCGATTCAACTCGCAGACACCGCGTATTACCAGTCTCAACACAAGTCTTCGCCGTTTGATTATCCGGTTGAGTACATTCGCCAGGAGCTCGAAGACAAGTACACAACCCGCGTGGCCCAGGGTGGCCTATCCGTTTACACAACCATCAACGTCGAAGCACAAAAGAAAGCTTACGAGGTCGTGCGCGCCGGCCTCCGGCAATACGATCGTTCGCACAGCGGATGGCGTTCGAGTTACACGATGATTCCGACGAGCGGCGGCGATGGACCAGTCACACAACAGGAACTCAACAACTACAAGCACCCGGATTGGTACGGCAACGATTATGAACCAGGTCGCCACTTGATGGGCTTGATTATGAAAGTCGAGCGCGCGCGAAACGAAGCACAGGTTCGTTTCGGTAACTTCACGGCAACTGTGACGCCTGCGGAGATGGGTTGGGGTAAGCGACAACCGAAAGACGAGTTTAAGAATGGTTATCTCGCCGAGTTCGAGATCAAAGAAGTAGACGAAAAGAACCGGCGGTTGAAAGTTGAACTATCGCAAGTTCCGGCTGTGCAGGGCGCGATGATGACACTCAACGCGAAGACCGGCGAAATCGTCACGATGGTCGGCGGCTACGATTTCTACACCAACAAATTCAACAACGCGACGCAGGCTTATCGCCAAACCGGTTCGGCCTTCAAACCCTTCATCTACACGGCAGCCGTCGAGTGGGGCATGACTCCGGACACAACAGTCAGTGGTGCGCCGATCAAGATCGGCGACTGGCAGCCACACAACTACGACGGCTCACTCGGCAGCGGCGATCTGCCGTTGAAGACAGCGCTCGCAAAGTCCATGAACATTCCGGCGGTGCATCTGCTCCAAACGGTCGGCATTCAAACAGGCGCTCAAATGGTTCGTCGGTTTGGTATCAAAGTGCCGATGTCACCATACCTGCCCTCGGCTTTGGGCGCGACCGAAGTTCCACTCGATCAAATGGTGTCGGCGTATTCCGCTTTTCCTAACAAAGGAATTCGCGTCGAGCCGCACCTGATTCGTCGAGTTCTCGATCGGGACGGCGCAACGCTCGAGGAGTGGGAGAGGACCACTTACAAAGTCATGGATCCATACGTCGCGTTGACGATGGTTTCAATGATGCGCGGTGTAGTAACTGGCGGAACAGCAACCGCAGCAAACGTACTCCCGCATCCCGTCGCCGGAAAAACTGGCACCGTCAACGATCACACTGACGTTTGGTTCCTCGGTTACACGCCGACTTACGTCACCGGCGTTTGGATGGGTTATCCCGGAAAGAAGAAGCCGCTGGGCGAAGACATGACGGGTGCCAGAGGCGCACTGCCGATGTTCGTCGAGTTCATGAAGACGTTTCTCAAAGATAAGGAGAAGGAAGAGTTTCCGAAAGCGCCTGAGATGCCGGAAGATATGCGCGAGCTTTACCGGCAACGTCAACGTGAGTTGGCCGCTGAACGTGCGGAAATGGCCGCGGCGGCTGAGAAGATCGAAGATGAGGAAGCCTTGCCGCCAGGCACAACGGCTCAACCAAAACTGGAGCAGGTGACTTTGCCACCACCGCCGAAGGCAGACGATGCACCTGGAAACACACAACCAAAGCCCGAGGTCTCAACGCCAAAAGTGGACACTCCACCTCCACCCGCAACTCGGCCACGCGAAGCCGAACCAGCGAAAAAGAAAGGCAAGAAAGGCGACGGCGAACCTTAGCCACAAAGAGGCACAAAGAATTTTAGCCACGAAGAGGCACAAAAAGCACAAAAGTATCTGTTAGAACTGGCGCTCTGATTCATCTTTTTACTTGTGCATTTTGTGCCTTTTGTGCTTCTTTGTAGCTATCTAATTGTTAACCTTCGACGTGGCCTTTCTTGCCTTTCTTTTTCGCTGGTTCGGCTTCGCGTGGCCGAGTTGCAGGTGGAGGCGGAGTGTCCACTTTTGGCGTTGAGACTTCGGGCTTTG
>JBKPJS010000777.1:0-7685 GCA_046730815.1 Acidobacteriota bacterium | reverse complement strand
AGGACCACCAGTGAACTGCGAGCATCGCCGACGAGTTGATCGCGCATCGGCATGACGACGGCGCCGAGCTTTCCATCGAAGGTGTCGCCCGGATGGTCTGTCGCGATTCGTCGCATGACAGCGTTCATGTCAGCCTGTGCTTGCGACAGCGTCACGCCAGGCTTCAAACGCGCAACAACGTTCAGGTAGTGTCCACCGCGATTCGCAAGTTCCTCCTGGTCCAACGCCAACGGCACCCACATGCGAACATAGCTTTCCAGGAATTGAAAGCTCGCAGGCATCACGCCGACGACCGAATGCTTTTCTCCGTTTAGCTGAATGTCGCGGTTGATGATCTGCGGATCGCCGCCGTAGCGGGTTTGCCAGAGCTTGTAACTAAGAACGACCACTTTGTTTGCTCCGGGTCGATCTTCCTCCGGCAGGAAACCGCGACCGAGCAGCGGCCGCACGCCTAAGACCGGAAAGAAGTTGGCTGTTACGGAGTATGCTGTGACGCGTTCAGGATCCCCATCGCCCGTGATGTTAAAGCTCGTCTCGGCAGTCGCGGCCATGTCTGTGAACGACTGGTTTTGAGTTTTCCAGTCGACGTAATTTGCAGGCGCCGGCGTGTTGAGCGGGAAGCCGGCGAAAGTCGCATCTTCCCAAACGATCACCAACTGTTCGGGATCGCGAAACGGCAGCGGCCTAAGCAGCACTGCGTTAACCACGCTGAAGATCGCCGTGTTTGCGCCAATACCCAGGGCGAGCGTTATCAAAGCAATGATGGCAAACCCGGGCCGTTTCACCAACCCCCGAACTGCATAGCGAACATCCTTAAGTAAAGTCTCCATCATTCCAAATCCATCCACAGATTTCACCGATACTTTCTGTGTAATCTGTGGATGGCCTTTCATTCGTACCTGAGCGCTTCGAGTGGATTGACTTTCGTTGCGCGGCGCGCGGGTAAGTAACACGCCAGCAGCGCAACTCCGATCAGCACGATTACAACGACCGTGAAGGTCAATGGATCAGTCGCGCTAACACCAAACAGCAGGCTCTTCAACACACGCGTGGCTGCGAGCGCGAGTGCGAGACCAACACCGGCGCCGATTGCGACCAGGACCATCCCTTGTCCAACGATTAACTTGAGTATGTCTCGCTGTTCGGCGCCGAGAGCGAGGCGAATCCCGATCTCGTGTGTTCGCTGCGCCACGGAGTAACCCATCACGCCGTAAATACCAATTGCTGCCAGCAACAGCGCGCCTCCGCCAAAGATGGTCAGCAACACAGCGATCATCCGATCCGCAGCAAGCTGAGCCCCGATGCGCTCAATCATTGTTTGCACTAAAAAGACCGGCACGTCTTTGTTCAAAGCCCGCATCTCGTTGCGCAATGGTCCAACCAGCGACGTGGGATCTCCAGCCGTGCGCACCATCAGCGTCATGCCTGATTGATACTCCTGGCCCAACGGAATGTAGATGAACGGCAACGGTTGCTCGCGCAGATTTCGATAACTCGCGGTGCGCGCCACGCCAATGATTTCTCTGAACGGCGATTCGGAGCCGGTGCGCAAACGCTTGCCGACTGCGTTTCCGCCGTAGTAACGGCGCGCCAGCTCTTCGTTCACAATTACTACGAGCGGGCTGCCTTCGCGGTCCTGCGCGCTGAAATCACGTCCCGCGACAAGAGGAATGCCCATCGTGTTGAAGTAATTCAACCCGATGACGTTGGTATTAAGCTCTGTATCTTCGTTCGCCTGTGGTTGATAGCCTTCCAACTGAATGCCACGCCGTTGTCCGCCGCCGCTGATGGGAGCGATGCGCGTAAGCGTGACGGATTGAACACCCGGAAGACTGCCGACACGTTCGACTGTCTGGTGATAGAAATCCTGGCCCTGGCGTTTATTCAGAATCGCGCCGCGCGTTTCCATCGAAGCAATCAGCAGATGCTGCGCCGCGAAGCCGGGATCGAAACTAATGGCGCGTTGCAAACTGCGCACAAACAACGCCGCGCCAATTAACAGCACCAGCGACAATGCCAACTGCGAAATTACCAGCACGTCGCGCAAACCGAGACGGCGAAGACGTTGACCATGGGCGCTCTCATCTTTCAACGCTGGGACGAGATTTTGCCGGCTCGCTTGCAGCGCCGGCGCCAGTCCAAACAACACCCCGGTGAGCAACGTGACGCCTAGAGTAAAGACGAGCACACGCCAATCGAGACTGAGATCGAGGCCCTTCGTTTCGTTCTCCGGAAAGAACCGGGGCAACATGCGGGCGGTCCATAGCGTGGCGAGTAGACCAGCCGCTCCACCGAGAAGGGCAAGCAACACACTCTCAGTTAACAACTGCCGCACCAGTCGAGCGCGACTCGCTCCTACCGCTAAACGAACAGCAATCTCCCTGCGCCGCCCAGACGCACGTGCCAACAACAGATTCGCGACGTTTGCACACGCGATTAGCAAAACTAATCCAACCACGGCAAACAACAACAGCAAGACGCGCGAGATGCCGATTTGCGCCTCTGGCTCAACGCGCGACTGACGCAATACTGTGACCGGTCGCGGCTCGTTTGGCCGCGCCAGCGTGCCCAGGTTCGTATCGGGATAAGCTTGCGCCAGGCGCGCGGCGATAGTTGTCAACTGCGTTTGCGCCTGCTCGACAGTGACGCCGGGTTTGAGTCGTCCGATTAAGTCGATTCCACGATCGCCTCGACCGCTCGTCGCAATATCGGAAGTCGCTGTCAACGGTAGCCAAAACTCAGGCGGCAACCCGATCTTCAACCCACGAAAACTTCGATCTGTCACGCCGAGGATCGTGTAAGGCTTGCCGTTTAGTCTGAGTGTTTGGCCCACGATGCCGGGATCGGCATTGAAGCGGCGTTGCCAAAGTCCATCGCTGATAACGACTGCTTGATCGTCGGAAGGTTGCAGCGTGCGTCCGAGCTGTGCTTTGACGCCGAGCACGTCGAAATAATTTGCGGTGACCACGGCGCCGCGCAGTCTCTCAGCTTCGGTTTCGCCGGTTGCGTTCAGCACGGTCTGATCGGACACGGCGAGGTTTACAAACACGTCTGACTGATCGCGGAAATCGACGTAATCAGGATAGGACGAGCCGCCATACAAGCCGCTGCTGTAGTCGCTCGTGTAAACCGCGACGAGTCGTTCCGGATCCGCCACGCCGGTCAACGGCCGTAAGACGACACCATTGACGAGGCTGAAGATCGTCGTGTTGGCGCAAATACCAAGAGCCAACGCAAGCATCGCCAGCACCGTAAATCCCGGCGCCTTGGCTATCATGCGCACACCATAGCGAATGTCTTGTAAGAGTGACATGTTCTTATCCGTGTAATCTGTGGTTACTCATAACGCAACGCGACCATCGGATCGACTTTCGTCGCCCGGCGGGCAGGCAGATAACACGCCAATAACGCTACTACAATCAGTAACACCGCAATCCCGCCAAATGTGACCGGATCCGTAGCGCTGACGTGGTAAAGTAGACTCGACATCAAACGAGTCAATAGATATGACGCGACTAAACCCACCGCGACGCCGAAAAGCACGAGCGCCATTCCCTGCTTCAAAACCATGCGCAAGATTTGATTGATCTGGGCGCCCAGCGCCATGCGAATTCCAATCTCCTGTGTGCGCTGGTTGACGAGATAACTGATCACGCCGTAAAGACCGATCATCGAGAGTAACAGCGCCAGGCCGGCGAAGATGCCCATCAACGCCATCAAAAACTTCCTATCCGCCACGCTGCGATTCACCAGAAACTCAACCGTGCGGATCTTCCACATCGGCTGGTCCGGATCAACTCTCCACACAGCCTGTCGCACCTGCTCCGAAATACTCATTGGCTCGACTGTCGTGCGCATCACGAGCGTCGCAAATATTCCCGGGTCCTGACTGTAAGCAACATATAGCTGTGGCCGCTGCTGTTCTTCCAACAAGAAGTGCTTTGCATTACCCACGACGCCGATGACGGTGCCGGTGGTCCCATCCGACACAAACTTGATCTGCTTGCCGAGCGGATCCTGCCCGGGCCAGAATCGTTCAGCCATCATTTGATTGATAATCACAACGCTGGGAGTGTCTGCACGATCTTCATTACCAAAGGTGCGTCCTTTGATAAAAGGAATGCCAATCGTTTCGAAGTAGTTTGGCATTACGGTATTGAACATCACCTCGGGTTCCGTTCCGGGTTGTGGCAATTCGCGATCGGGAAGAATGATCGGGACCGTTCCGCCGTTGCCGCTGAATGGCAGACCGCGAATCAGTGAAGCCGAACTCACACCGGGAACTTTCTGCACTTCTTCGATCACACGCCGGTGAAAGTTCCATTGCGCGTCAGGCTTGCCGTACTTGTTTCGTGGCAGTCGATACTCGAGGCTAAGCAGTTGTTCCGGTTGAAAACCAAGGTTGACGCGGAGAAGTTTGTCGAAGCTCCGGATCAGCAAACCGGCGCCCACGAGAAGCACCAGCGACAGTGCAACCTGGAACACGACAAAACCGCCACGAATCCGGTTCCATCTCGCACTATCGCCACTGCCCCGCGATCCTTCCTTGAGGAAGGACTGCAATTGCGGTCTGGCAAGTTGAAATGCGGGCGCCAGTCCGAACAACCATCCGGTGATCACTGACACGCCAATAGCAAACAGCAACACTCGCGCGTCGATAGTTGCATCCTCAGCACTCACGAAGGTCTGCGGCAGTTTGAGCAGTGCATACAAGCCCCAGTAAGCGAGCAACACACCCGCGACACCACCAATGGCAGCGATGAGTGTTGTTTCAGTGAGCAACTGGCGAATGAGCCGCCACTTGCTGGCGCCCATTGCCGCGCGCACGGCAATCTCGCGCTGTCGTGATAGACCACGCGCCAGCATAAGGTTCGCCAGGTTCGCGCACGCAATCAGCAGGATCACGCCGACAGCTCCAAACAACAGCCAAAGCATCGGCCGAACATCCTTGACCATCAGCTCGCGAAGTGATTCAACCCGGGCGCTGCGACCGCTGTTTTCTTTCGGATAAGCTTGCGCGAGTTGAGCCGCAATAGTCATCGCTTCACTCTGCGCCTGGTCCAAACGCACGCCCGGCTTCAGGTGGCCCATCCCAAAAGCGAAACGAGCGTC
This sequence comes from Acidobacteriota bacterium, assembly GCA_046730815.1. GTDB lineage: Bacteria > Acidobacteriota > Blastocatellia > Pyrinomonadales > Pyrinomonadaceae > PSRF01. Next base: position 2,573 of record JBKPJS010000777.1, on the reverse strand, counting down.
GCGCTGTTGCTTGTTGATTCCCGGGAAGTAAGGCAGAGGCATCCAGAGTTCGACTTCAGGATCAAACGGCTGTTTGAAATGCGCTGAAACGACGCCGATAACACTGTAGGGCTCACCATTGAGGATCAGTTTCTTCGATTCGATGTTCGGATCTCCATTCAAACGCTCACGCCACGTCTTTTCGTTGACGACGACGAGCTTCGCTGCTCCGGGTTGGTCTTCACCGTCAATAAACGTCCGTCCCACGATCGGGGCGAGGTTGAAGAATTTGAAGAAGTTTGCCGATACGAAGGCGCCGCGCACGCGGTCGGGTCGATCGCCTCCGGTGACGTTCACGCTTTGCGATTGAACCGCGGTGAGGTCTTCGAGCGACTGCAATTTTTGCCGAAAGTCCTGTACTTCAGGTATCGAGAGACCTTCACGCTCGCCAGTCGAATTGACTATCGACACAATTACGAGTTGGTCAGGTTTGTGATACGGCAAGGCACGCAGCAATACGGCGTTGACCACGCTGAAGATGGCGGTGTTCGCACCGATGCCGAGCGCAAGGGTGATGACGGCGATGATGGTGAACAGCGGTTTCTTGACGAGCATGCGCGCGCCATAACGCACGTCTTGAGTGAGACTTTGCATGTATACCTCCTTGATCAACTATCCACAGATTACACAGATATTTTTGTGAAATCTGTGTAATCTGGACCTATCTCAAGGCTTCTAAAGGATCAATCTTCGCTGCGCGGCGCGCTGGGACGAGACACGCGACGAAGACTACGGCTGCTAAAACCACGGCGACTCCAGTGAAGGTGAGAGCGTCAATAGGCTTCACGCCAAACAGCAGCGTCGTCATGTAACGTGTCACGGCCACGGCGCCGGCGATCCCGATTCCAATCCCAATCACAGCCAGCCACATTGCACGCTTCAACACCAGCGTCAGCACGTCGGCCACCTGAGCGCCGAGCGCCATGCGCACACCGATCTCGTGTGTCCTTTGCGTGACGTAGTAAGACGTGACTCCATAAATGCCGAGCATCGCGAGCAGCATTGCGACTCCAGCAAAAGCACTCAGCAGCAACATCGGTATCCTTCGCGGCGCCGCCGAAGTCGTGACGACATCATTCATCGTCTTCAAGTTGTAAATGGGCACTTCCTTGTCTACAGAGCGAATCGCTTCACGCACGGCGCCCGCGAAGGCCGTGGGCTCGCCCGTCGTGCGCACAGCCAGCGAGAGACTGCCCCACCCCGGATCCTGTGCGTAAGGCACATACATCTGGTTCTCAGCTTCTTTATCGAGCGCTTCCTTCGTGTCGCCAACTATACCGACAACTTCACGCGGAAACTTTTCGTCGCGCCAGATTGTGAAGTGACGTCCAATCGGACTCTCACCGGGCCACAACCGTCGCGCCATCGTTTCATTCACGATCACGACCTTCGTGTTTTGTGCGTTATCCTGATCGGTGAAAGTGCGCCCGGCCTTCAAAGGAATCTGAACTGTCTGAAAGTAATCAGGTGTGACTGTAAAGTACATCGCATTCGACGCCTCATCCGGTGTCATCGGGCGCCCTTCGACAACGAGGTTGCGCCCAACGTTGAACGTGTCACCTCCCAGCGGAAGGCTGAGCGTCGCTCCGGCTGATTGCACACCCGGAGTCGCTTTCACCTGGTCTATTAACTGTTTGTAAATTTGGACGTGCTGTTCATTCTCCGGGTACTTCTTCCATGGAACACTCAAACGCATCGTCAGGACGTTCTCAGGATTGAATCCCGGATCAATTTCTCTCAGGTGCAGAAAACTCTTAATCAGCAGTCCTGCCCCTGCAAGTAAGATGAAAGAGAGCGCGATCTCCGAAACGATCAGCAAACCACCGACTCGATTGCGCCCGCCAGTTTCTGATCCACGTTGCCCGCTGTCCTTGAGCGTCTCGTTGAGATTTGGCCGCGAGGTTTGCAGCGCGGGGAAGAGCCCGAACAGCAGTCCGGCAAGGACTGTCACGCTTGTCGTAAAGCCAAACACTTGCCAGTTGATCGCGATCTCGTTGAGACGTGGAGTATCCGGCGGCGTGATCGCGATCAGCAGCTTGATCAACCAGAGACTCAACCCGAGTCCCAACAGACCACTTACCAGAGAAAGCAAGACACTCTCAGTTAACAGTTGCCGGATGACGCGCATACGACTGGCGCCGAGCGCCGTGCGCACTGCAATTTCTTTTTGCCGCGACGCTGCACGAGCTAGCAGCAGGTTCGCAACGTTCGCGCAGGCAATCAACAGCACGAAAGCCACTGCACCCAACAGAATCAAAAGCGAAGTTCGCAGCTTTCCAACCAGACGCTCGCGAAGCTCGGTGAGTCGCACGCCCCATCCGCTGTTCGTTTCAGCATAGTTCGCGATCAGGCGTTGATTAATCGTATCCATTTCCGCCTGTGCCTGGGCCATCGAAACGTTCGGTTTCAAGCGCGCGACAACTTCCATGTAACGATTATCGCGTCGTTCGGTTGCGGGATTGACTGCATACGCCCACCATACCTCTGTGTCGTCGGGATAAGTGAAACCGGGGGGCATGATCCCAACGATGGTG
>JBKPJS010000776.1:0-3029 GCA_046730815.1 Acidobacteriota bacterium | reverse complement strand
CCTGGACACTGCCCTCGAGCTGGTAAAGCGGAATGTAACCTTCGGTGCAACGCGGCATGCGATGCAGACAACGCGGTGCGAAGTGACAACCCGGCGGTAAGTCAGTCGGTTTTGGCACGACGCCTTCGATCGTTTCCAGACGCTCCTTTTGAATCACTTGCGTGCTCGTGAGTTTTGGAACAGAGCGCAACAAGCCCTCCGTGTAAGGATGCTTAGGCCGCGCAAACAACTCCTCGACCGGTGACTCTTCAACTATACGTCCGGTGTACATCACTGCGACGCGATCGGCGACTTCGGCTACGACTCCGAGATCGTGTGTTATCAGAAGTACAGCCAGGTCTCTCTGCTTCCTGAGATCATCCAGCAACTCGAGAATCTGCGCCTGAATCGTGACGTCGAGAGCGGTTGTGGGTTCGTCGGCAATCAGCAGTTTTGGATTGCAAGCGAGCGCCATCGCAATCATCACGCGCTGTCGCATGCCGCCCGAGAGTTGATGCGGATAATCGTTGACGCGGCGCGCCGGATCAGGAATCGCAACTTCGCGCATCGCTTCTATGGTGGCCTGGCGCGCCTCGCTGCGCGACATCTTGCGATGGAGTCGCAGCGCTTCGGCAATCTGTTCGCCCACTGTGAAAACCGGATTAAGTGACGTCATCGGATCCTGAAAGATCATGGCGATGTCGTCGCCGCGCATCTCGCGCATCTCGGCGTCGGAGAGTTTCAGCAGATCTTTGCCGTCGAAAAGAATCTCACCGCTGACGATCTGGCCGGGCGGCGCCACGAGACGCATGATAGAGAGGGCAGTAATCGATTTGCCACAACCCGATTCACCAACCAGTCCCAGCAGCTCTCCACGATCGAGATAGAAATCGACTCCATCCACCGCGCGTACGAGTCCCGCGCGTGTGGGGAAGTGTGTCTGGAGATCACGAACTTCTAAGAGGTGCATGTTCGAAAAGAATATCTCGCACAAAGGCGCAAAGGAAGAGCCTCTACTCTAACAAACTTTGCGCCTTCGCATCCTTATAGCCCGAGCTTGTCCATTCTCGCGTTTTCGTAATCCCCGTCCTCGGCCGGGTAACGCAACGACTTCGCGATTGTTCCCTTCTCCTTCGCGAGTGCCCAGACGATGCTTTCGCCTGCCGGAAGGATTTTTGGCTTCGCGGAAAATACCGGATCGGTGAACGCTTCTTCGGCATCAATCGGCCGCCAGCCCTTTGCCTTAAGCATTGCCATTACGTCGTTGAGAAACAGACCGTTCAACAGATTGAAGTGTACGAGCACGGTGTGCTTCACGGGACGGCCGAGCACACGTCGCGCGAGTGAGTCATAATACGCGGCACGCTCCCACATGTGTTCGAGATAAAAATCGCGATAGCGTTTTACATCTGCGTTCGGATCCTTCTTCAAGCGCGCGGTCAGTCGATGGTCGATGGCCCAATCTGAATTGTCGATCGTGACGTGGCCGACGCGATAGCCGTGTTGCGCGAGGAACGATCTCATCGCATCGCGCTTCGCGGCCGTGTCGCCTTCCTTCAGCGCCGGGAAGCGAAAGTATTTGCGAAACCGTGGAAAGTCCTTCAGCAAGGCTTCTGCCTGCAGAATGTCTTGTTCATAGGCTGCGATATCAGTGGCCGCATTGTAGCTGCGATGCGAATAAGTGTGATTGCCGATCATGTGGCCGGCGCGATCCCAGGAGCCAACGATTTGCTTGCCTTCGTCCCCTTCGACGTTGCGTCCGATGACGAACGCTGCCGCCTTGATCGAGCTTGCTTGAAAGGTGTCGAGGATCGACTGGTTGCGCTCAGTTGCGGTGAGTTTGACTGCGTTGGCCCAGTGGAAATCGTCCATCGTGATCGAGAATTGCGGCGCCGGGTTCCGTGCAATTGCGCGAACGCCGCCGAGACCCAACGCCGCAATGCTCAGACCTAAGGTTTTATTGAAGTCTCTTCTATTCATAAGATCCCTCTTTACAGGATGAACAGGATTTTTCAGGATGAACAGGATTCATCATGCTAATCCTGAAAAATCTTTTCCATCCTGTTTATATGGTTGATGTTTCGCGATACTCGCCCCAGACGCGTCGCAAAGTATTACTGATCTCACCAACAGTCGCGTACGACTCGACGCATTCGAGAATTCGAGGCAGCAGGTTTTCAGTCGTCCCGGCTGCTTGCTCCAGTTTGTTCAACGCCGCTTGTACGCTCTGCCCATCGCGGCGCTCACGTAACGCTCGCACACGCTCAATCTGTGCCTGTTCGAGCGCGGGATCGATCCGCAACACATTGACTGCAGGCTCCGCTTCGAGCTGAAAACGATTTACACCTACAACAATCTGCTCCTGTGTTTCGATAGCTCGCTGGTACCGGTAAGCTGATTCCTGAATCTCGCGTTGCACGTATCCCGTTTCAATTGCACGCCGCATCCCGCCCATCGCTTCAATTTTTTTCAGATACTCAACCGCACCCGCCTCAACCTCGTCAGTCAGATGTTCAATCGCGTATGAACCTGCCAGGGGATCCGCCGTGTCCGGCACTCCCGACTCATAAGCAATTACCTGCTGCGTTCGCAGTGCAACTCGCGCCGCGGCCTCGGTCGGCAGCGCGAGCGCTTCGTCCATCGAGTTGGTGTGCAACGACTGCGTTCCGCCGAGCACGGCAGCCAGCGCCTGAATCGTGGTACGCACGACATTGACTTCCGGCTGTTGCGCCGTAAGCGATGAACCCGCAGTCTGCGTATGAAACCGCAGCATCAACGAACGCGGATCTCGCGCTTTGAAACGATCGCGCATGATGCGGGCCCACATGCGCCGCGCGGCACGAAACTTCGCGATCTCCTCGAGCAGGTTGTTGTGCGAGTTAAAGAAAAAAGAGATACGCGGAGCAAAGTCGTCGATTTCGAGTCCCGCATCGAGCGCGGCTTCGACGTACGTGATTCCGTCTGCAAGAGTAAAAGCAACTTCCTGTACTGCGGTCGAACCGGCTTCGCGAATGTGATAACCGCTGATCGAAATCGTATTCCAGTTTGGC
>JBKPJS010000775.1:0-8745 GCA_046730815.1 Acidobacteriota bacterium | reverse complement strand
CGTCAAGGTACTCCGTCTATGAGTCTGCATACTTCGAATCTTGGTCTGCTGTCCCACAACATAGGCGGCCATACTGATTGACGCAAGTCCCATAGGACAGATGATTGGAGTGAGAACCTCCTAACAATTTAGGAGCCAACTGGCCAATACGTAGCCAAAAATAACAGCCAGCCGGCGCGGTTATCGAATGGATTATTTGAGAGAGAGGAGAAGCGCGAGTTCCACATCAGATTAGGGAAAAATGCCGTGTTCACAACCATGGGTGTGCGGCGTTGATTTCGTGGTCCAGCGCGAGCCCCGCCCGCGATTCCGTTGTTATCAATACCGATCGCGATCGATTGGGTATCGCCGAAGCCATGCGTGGGCGAATGGCAGCCCGAGCAGTTGTTGTCGTTATTCAAGCCTGTGACGGTGTCGAAGAAGAGCAGCCGGCCAAGCTCAACGAGTTGATTGTCTAACCGTCATTGGTCCTCCTTCGCGGTTACCAGTGCCAAACTTGATCGTAGTCTTCAAGCAACAGGGCAATGTCCGTACGGCGAATCAGGTTCACGCCCGGCAAGCGATTTGAAATGTCGATACCGTGTTCCTCCAGATCTTCGCGCACCGCAAAAACGGATACGCCTTTGTGCTGTAACCTGTTGATGTCTTCGTTCGGTCGCGCCGGATGATCTATTCCAACCGTTCCGATTCTTACCGCCGGACACTCCTGCGGCACGACATAATTGACCGCGTTTGACCTGAGCATGACAGCGAGATCAGCGCCTGCATTTTTCAGGGCACCACTCAGCCATAGGATCGTGTCGTCCTGCTCTTCCAATGTCGCTCGATAGGCTGTTTCAACAATATTCAGGATTTTCATGTGAACCTTCCTTGCTCACTTGGTGGGAATTACCAGAGTGTTCGTCGACTCACTGACCATCTTGAAGAAGTCAGCGGGACTGCCGCGTCGCACGCCTTCGACGACGTTCGTGGCGCCTCGTTCATCGACACAAAGGCCGCAATTGACCCAGGTCAAGAGCGGCTTTTCTTTGCCAATTGCCAGCAGCGAACTGACGAAGGCCTTCGTGGTGGGGTGTTCTTCTTGTTCAACTGTAGTTCCTTTCACCGGATTCGCATGCGGCGTCTGATCTTTCAGCGGCAGACAGACCGCGCCCTCGTAGGCAAACACGTTTACCTCGATGCCTTTCGCCAGACCCGCTGAGATGATCCGCATCGCAGTCGTTGAATTCGCCGACTCATATGGCGGATCCATCAAAGCAAGCGTAAGTCGTCGTTCCTTCATGATGTTCTCTCTCCTTCTGCTCTGTGCCGCTTTCAGCTGCTAATGCCACACGGCTTTTGTTTTTTCCTGGACGACTGCCTCCACCAAGGCATCGATGGCGGATTCCTGAACGCCATCTGCGAGTTCTTCAGTTGTAATGCCGCGTTCCCGGAGTGAGAAGTCGTCCGCCAACAACGTCACGCCGGCCTCAGCTAACCGTCCCAGCCGGCGAATACTTTTTCGCGCAGCGAGTACACCGTTTTGCACCAGGAAGACCGTTACGTCGTGACCGCGTTCCTTCACCGCAATGGCCGTTTCCTCGATGAACTGCGTGTCACATGATGTAAACGGATCTCGCGATTCGATAAAGATATAGCTCGTCATATCGTTACTCCCTTTTGCGGCTGTCGGTTGTCTGACACTCTCCTTAAGCGAGAAACAAACGAAAACCAGCTCAAATTTTTTTGACGGCTGCGCCACCTGCGATAGAATTCGGCCTCGAATCAGATGGTCGTTTAGCGATGAGCGAAAGCCAAACACATGAGGTCACGCAGCTCCTGATTGACTGGAGTAATGGCGATCGCGCGGCTCTCGACCAGTTGATGTCTCTGGTTGATGAAGAATTGCGCCGGCTCGCTCATCGCTATATGAGTCGCGAACGCGAGGGTCACACGCTGCAAACCACGGCGCTCGTCAACGAGGCCTTTGTTCGACTTGTCAATCGCAAGAATGTTCGTTGGCAGAATCGAGCTCACTTCTTTGCCATAGCCGCACAATTGATGCGTACTATCCTGGTCGATCATGCGCGTAGCCATGCGTGCGCCAAGCGAGGCGGTGGCACTGCCCGGTTGGAACTTGATGAAGCACTCGTTGTCTCACAGCAGAAAGCGACTGAGGTGATCGCGTTGGACCACGCGTTGAACGAACTGGCGCTGATCGATCCACAGCAAAGCCGCATTGTGGAGCTCCGATTTTTTGGTGGACTGACGGTTGAGGAAACGGCGGAAGTACTGCACGTCTCACCTGCCACCATTAAGCGAGAATGGAGTACTGCGAAAGCCTGGTTGTATCGCGAACTGGCAAAAGGATGACTCCCGAACGGTGGCAGCAGATCAAAGCTCTACTCGAGTCAGCACTGGAGCGCACACCACGCGACCGAAATGCGTTTCTTAATGAAGTCTGTTCCGGTGATCCTGATCTCCGCGTCGAACTCGAGGCACTAATCGAGTCGCACAACCGCGCGGGCGACTTCATCGAGTCGCCCGCATATCAGGTTATGGCCGGCTCGTTGGTGGAAACTGATCTGGTCCCGGGCCGCGCGATTGGTCCGTACCAGATCATCAGACGACTTGGCGCGGGTGGGATGGGAGATATCTACCTGGCTGAAGATACGCGGCTGGGACGCCAGGTCGCACTCAAAGCGCTGCCGACCCACTTCACCAAGGACCCCGAACGAGTTCGCCGTTTTCAACTGGAAGCGAAAGCAGCCTCCGCCCTCAACCATTCAAGCATCGTCACTGTTTATGATATCGGCCAGTTGGACCAGTTGCACTACATCGCTATCGAGTTCATCGATGGCCAGACATTGCGGCAGCGCATGGTCGATGCGCCGCTTGCGGTTCCTGAAGCTTTGCACCTGGCAACGAGTGTAGCGGCCGCGTTACAAGCCGCACACGAAGCCGGCATCGTCCATCGCGATATCAAGCCGGAAAACATCATGCTGCGCGCCGACGGGGTCGTGAAAGTGCTCGACTTCGGGCTGGCGAAGCTAACAGAGGCGAAGCCGATCCTCTCTGCTGCGACGACGCTAATGCAAACGCAGCAAGGAATCGTGATGGGCACGGCTCCTTACATGTCGCCAGAGCAAGCGCGTGGATTGGCGGTCGATCCGCGCACCGATATCTGGAGTCTGGGGGCTCTTCTTTACGAGATGTTGGCCGGATGCCAGGCTTTCGAAGGACCGACAATCTCCGATGTCATGGCTGCAATCCTGACACGCGAACCCGTTACGCTGGTGCGCTACCGGCCTGAAGTGCCTACTGAGCTTGAATGGATAATCAAGAAGGCGCTGCGTAAAGATCGTGATGAACGATACCAAACGGCAAGAGAGTTTCTGGCCGATCTGCGAAACCTCAGTAAACGCTTGGAGTTTGAATCTCAGGCGAGAGAATCACAAACCATCGACTCACTGGCCATCCTTCCACTGGCGCACAACGATCCGGATCAGACTATGGAGTACTTCCGCGACGGCATCAGCGAAAGCATGATCAATGCCCTTTCGCGTTTACCAGATCTGCGGGTGATGGCCTGGTGCACAGTGTCGCAGTACAAGGACCGGCAGATCGATCCGCGGCAGGCTGGACGCGAACTTGGAGTGCGAGCAGTGGTTACCGGCAGAGTGACGCAATCAACCGATGGTCTGGTGATCAAACTGGAGATGGTCGACGTCAATGATGGATCGCAACTTTGGGGCGATAATTATCACTGCAGGCCATCAGAGATTCTCGACGCGGAGACGAAAATCTCAAGTGAAATATCGGCGAAGCTTTTACTGCGACTCAGTAACGAAGAAAAAAGACAGCTTGCTAAGCGGCCCACCGATAACGTTGCGGCCTATCACTCATATCTCAAAGGACGTTACTGCTGGGGCAAACGTACTGACGAGGATCTGAGGCAAGCGATCGACTACTTCAGAAAAGCAATCGACGCCGATCCGGGTTACGCGCTTGCCTACGTGGGTCTGGCAGACGCGTACCTTGTGCTCGGAAGTTTGGGGATTGCGACACTGGCGCCAAAAGAAGCGTTTCCCAAGGCGCGCACGGCTCTGATACGCGCGCTCGAAATCGACGACACACTGGCTGAAGCCCACGCGTCGCTTGCTTTTTGTCTGGGAAACTACGACTGGGACTGGAGCGCCTGCGAATACGAATTCAAGCGCGCACTGGAGCTCAAGCCAGGTTATGCAACGGCGCACCATTGGTACGGTTTTGTCTACCTTGCGGCAATGGGCCGTTTGGACGACGCGATTGCCGAGACAAAGCAAGCGCTCGAACTTGATCCTCTTTCGTCACCAGTCGGTTCGAATATTGGCTTGCTCCTCTACCTGGCGCGCCGCTACGACGAGGCGCTCGATCAGTTTCGCCGCAATCTCGAAATACATAGACGTTTTGTCTACACGCACTGGCAAATGGCTCTGGCGTACGAACAGTGTGAGAGGTACGACGAAGCGATCGCGGCATTCAAGAAAGCCATTGCCCTTTCCGGGAACAGCGTGTTTCCGCGCGCGCTACTTGCACGCACCTATGCACTGTCGGGCAGAAAGAATGAAGCTTCAGCGCTGCTTGATGAATTAAGTGAACTCTCAACGCAGCACTACGTTTCGCCGTATCGGATCGCTGCGATTTATTCGGCGCTGGGTGATAAGGACGGGGCTTTCAGATGGCTCGAACACGCATACGAAGCACGTGATGGCGCATTAATTTGGCTGGCGGTCGATCCCGTAGTTGACAACCTTCGCTCCGACAAACGCTTTTCTGACCTGCTCAACCGAGTTGGGCTCACCAACGGAGCGCTTCAGCCGTCGAAAGAAAGCGCGGAAGCGATTATCACGTCTCAATCGTTCATGCAACGCTTTGGTCACACAACACTCATCGCGATAACGGCACTCTTGTTGTTGATGGCCGGTCTAGTTTTGATCAAGTTACTAATGAAAAACAGAGCTGCCATCGGTCCGGGAGCGGTAAATTTTGAACAACTTACCTACCAGGCTGGTCCAGAATTCTTTCCCTCACTCTCGGCTGACGGTAAGTCGATTGTGTATGCGAGCCGCGCGTCAGGCAACTGGGACATTTATCGGCAAAGTGTTACCGGCGGCAACCCGGTCAACCTAACAAAGGACTCCGCGACGGACGAATCTCAACCGGCTTTCTCACCGGATGGTGAACGCATCGCATTTCGCTCAGAACGCGAAGGCGGAGGCATCTACGTGATGACAGGCGATGGTCAATTACCCACTCGTGTGTCTGACTTCGGCTACAGCCCTTCGTGGTCACCGGATGGCGCACAGATTCTGATCGGCACCGAGAGAATCCCTCAGCCTTCGACCCGTCCAACACGAAGTGAGCTTTGGAAAATTGAGTTAAAAACAGGCCAGCGACAGCGAATCTCAGCCGGCGATGCACTACAGCCCACCTTTTCCCCGTATCAGAAGCGAATTGCATTCTGGAGCCGGCCCGATCGATATGGACAACGAGAGCACATCTGGACCATTCCCGCCGGCGGCGGAGAAGCGGTCGCCGTAACTGACGGCTCATCGACGGACCTCAATCCGGTGTGGTCGCCAGATGGAAGGTTTTTATATTTCTCGAGCAATCGCGGTGGCAGTTCAAATATCTGGCGGGTCGCTATTGATGAAGATACCGGTGTGACTTCGGGTTCTCCCGAAGCCGTGACTGCAATCGGGGCGAACACTTCCGTGCTACATCTCAGCTTTGCGCGCACCGGTAAACTAGCGTATTCCGCGCAAACTGAAATCAGAAACCTCCGCAGAGTGTCGTTTAACCCAGCTCAGGCGAGGACCGGCAAGCCGGTTTCTATCACGCAGGGTTCGATGCAGTTATGGTTTCCCGATGTTTCGCCGGATGGGCAGTGGTTGACCGCGTACTCGATGGGCCAGCAGCGACACATCTTTGTGATGCGCACGGACGGTACGGACCAGCGGGATCTCACGCCTGACAATTATCGACACGCCTGGCCGCGTTGGTCTCCTGACGGTCAGCGCATTGCCTTTACCTCACGCCGCACCGGCGACTACGAACTCTGGACCATCAACCGCGACGGCTCAGGATTGCGCCAAATCACACAGAGCGCGGGCGGTCATTATTCACCATGGTCTGCCGATGGCAGCATGATTGCCTACTCCATTCACACACCCAAAAATGACTGCGTCATCGTTCATCCCGACAGAAGCTGGGGCGATCAGAAGCTCGTTTATCTGCCGGCGCTGAGCGATTCGAGTCTCTCTTTCGAGGGTTGGTCATGGTCTCCGGATGGAAAACGATTGGCTGGTATCAGACACCTGCCCAACGGCGTTCATTCCGGGATTTTGATTTACGACCTTGAGTCGAAGACCTACGAATCGTTAACCGACTTTGGCGACTGGCCCATTTGGCTCAGCGACAATCGTCATCTTCTGTTTGTCAGTCAGGGCGATATCTTGCTCTTCGACTTGCAGACGCGAAAGTATAGGCAGGTGTTTGAAGTTACCGATCAGGACGTGGACATCGGCAGCCCCTCTTTGTCGCGCGACAACCGGACGATTTACTTCACCTATGTTGCTGCTGAGGCTGATATCTGGGTGATGGACGCTCCGACTTAGTTTTCTGTCTGATCCGTGTCGGTACGTCACCAAAAACAATGGCGCGCCACTTGAGTTTGCGGGCTTCGCTTTATGCGAAGGGCTGGCCTTGCCTCATCGCGTTGGAAGGGACGCATGACTAAAGCACGACCTTTCAGTGTTATCGCCCTGGTTCTACTGTTCGCCATTGGTACGTGCGCAAGTTTCATTTCGGCGGTGTCTCTCACGTTCCCTGGGAGTTTTCTGGAGCCGATTTGGGCTCTCAACCCGACCGCGCGGGCAGGATTCACTCGTATCGGTTCCGCCGCCATAGTGCTCATGGTTGCTGTTTGTATCGCTTGCATTGCCACCACCATCGGGTTGTGGCTGCGGCGGCGCTGGGGATATTGGCTAGCAATTGTGATGTTGGTTGTGAATCTTTGCGGCGATGTGGTCAACGTCATTACTGGTACAGAGCCAAGAGCCATCATCGGTATCCCAATAGTCGGGGTGATCCTTGCTTACCTTCTGCGCAAACGAACGAGGTATCACTTCAACAACTCGGCCATTTAGTTTCTCCTTACGCGCCGCATAAGTCCTTCGACTGCTGATCACTGCAACCAATTGTTTACGCATCAAAACGCGGCCTCATTCGCCTACCGCTGAAAGGATGCGACGTGCGAGGTTGTAAGTTTTCTCAATTCAGCACGACAAATGAAAGTAAACAGACACGTCAAGTATTCATAAGAGCCGTGGCGTGTCGAAACGGCGACTTGATTGAGCCGAAACTGAGAAACAAAGGAACATTGGAATGAAGTTAGTATTCAACGGTTTAATGGTTGCGTGCCTGCTCGTCACTTTGGCGGCGACCGCGTTCGGTAACACGAGGAAGTCGAATATCGCCTTCTCGGCTGACTCAAAAGTGAACGGTACGCTCGTGAAGAAGGGTGAGTATGAAGTCGTATTTGACGATCAGTCTGGTGAGTTGTCGATCTTTAAGGGTGCGAAACTGATCGCCAAGACCTCGGTTAGGCTCGAGAAACGCGATCAGAACACGCGTGGTACTGAGGTTCAGACGATTCTTGAGGGCATGGATCAGAAGTTAGTCAGCATTACGTTCAGTGGCAGCCACGAAAATCTGGTTGTCGGTCAGGCGGGCATGCAAGCAGGTGGGAATCAATCACTTTCTTTCGAAAAGGCGATTCGCATCGCGGACTCAATTTGAGCTTCGGGCTGCGTTTCGCTTGTTTCGGCGGTTCAGCGTAAAAAATAAGCTAACGCAACGATGGCGAAAGCCACAAGGATTACGCATGGAACAAAACGGCGCCAGATGAATCGGTCGATCATGTTTTCGGCTTCCATATTCATTGCGCACCGTGGACAGCCGCGCGCGTTTTGCTCAAGCACGTTGCCACAATCACGACAGGTCTTTGTGCTCATTGCCATTGGTCCACTGCAAGTTAATCAGCTGGAAGATCACCCGGTGATTTGCTACAGATCACCGTGTACACTATTCTACTGGTCCATGAAGTTCACATTCGTATGAACGCGCCAAAGGGTAAGTTCCCCGATGAATCTCCTGATCCTGGTCGTTGGCTGGACGATCACGGCGATTACCTTTTCAAATATGCCTTTTTTCGACTGCGCGACAATACCGCCGCGGAAGACGCCGTGCAAGAGACTTTTCTCGCTGCACTCAAAGCTTACAAAGAATTTCAAGGGCGCGCTTCGGAGCGCACCTGGCTCGTCGGGATTCTGAAACACAAGATCGTCGATCATTTTCGGCGCGCGATGCGTGAGGCCCCACTCGGTGAAGAATCTGACGAAAGTCCCGAGCACCGCGAGTTTTTTGAACGGCCCGAGCCGTGGCAAGGTCATTGGAATAACAATTACGCCCCAAATGAATGGCATGCAACGCCGGCAGAACTGATCGAGCGCAGCGATTTCTGGAAAGTATATAACGACTGCCTCTCGCCGTTGCCGCAACGTACCGCTAGTGCTTTCACGCTGCGCGAGGTTGACGGTCTTAAGAGTGAAGAAATCTGCGAGATTTTGAGCATTAAAGTGAACAACCTTTGGGTTATGCTGCACCGCGCTCGACTGCATTTGCGCAATTGTCTTGAGCTAAACTGGTTCCGACGCGAACAGT
>JBKPJS010000774.1:0-11449 GCA_046730815.1 Acidobacteriota bacterium | reverse complement strand
AAAACAAACCACTGTAGTTCACCGTGGCAGAGCGTCGCGGCCTGTGGTTTGTGTGTCCGGGCTCACCGATACGTCTGAAAAGCTTGCTGGGAGGCGGTGACGCGCTGCATCGTACCCCCATCTGGCCTTTGTGGCAATAGGAAGTTTAACCGATTTGCACGGTGAACGCCCCATGGCCTCAGCCGCTGTCTAATTGCCGTCTTTTATTTCGCGTGTCCTCCTTAGTTGATGAGTGTTCCCGGTGCTTTCAACAAGTCGCTGCACCGTGTCAAGCGTATCGATATCGTTCGTCGTCTTGTCTGGCCTTAGCCGAAGTATCCTCGGAAAACGAAGAGCATAACCGCTCTTGTGACGCTTGGATGGTTGAACTCTGTCAAACGTCACCTCGATAATAACGATAGGCTCCACAATTCGCACTCGCCCGTGACCAAATTCCTGAATAGTGTGGTTCTTGAACCACTCAGTCAGCTCGGTTAACTCGAGATCAGTTAAACCCGAGTATGCCTTGCCGATATTTAACAGCTCATCATCAAGTTCGGAACGACGTACTGCGAAAGTATAATCCGAAAGCAGGTGCCGGCGTTTTCCATGCCCTACTTCCACGGCGGTAACTGCGACATCGAGAGTCGCTATAGCTCGTTTTAACTTCAGCCAATCGCGGCCCCGGCGCCCAGGCTTATAAGGCGAGCTCGGACTCTTGATCATCAAACCTTCGTTTCCACGTGCCCGAGCAAGCTCAAATTCTTCATCAAGCATTGTAGCTTCCCTGAGCAGTTTGCCCTGGGACATGCGCAACGGTCCTCGATTAGGGACCAATTGGTCCAGTAGATGGCGCCGCTCGCTTAAGGGTTGGTCGATTAGGACCTTTCCCTCGGCATAAAGAAGATCGTAGGTAACCAACACCACCGGCACAGCCTTAAGCAACTGGCTGCTCACGTTTTTCCGGCCCAGTCTCTTTTGCAGCTCACTGAAGGGCAGTATCGTTTCATCATTAGCAGGAACTATCTCTCCATCGATGATGACATCAGCCGCCAAAGCTCGCAGCGGTTCAATCAACTCCGGAAATCTGTGAGTGATCTCATCCATGGTCCTCGAGTAAATCGCGACTCTTCCATTCTCTACATGTGCCTGCGCACGAATACCGTCAAACTTGTCTTCTATTAAAAACTCTTCCGGCATGGTCCGAGCTACATCAGTCAGATCGGCGGCGGGAGTGGCCAGCATGAACTTTATGGGATGAAAGAGCCGCATGTTGACGTTACGAAGATCACCCACACGCGCGCGCGTTGCCGTTTCACCAATATCGCCCAACAACATGTTCGCGTAGGAAACATCCGCCAACGATTGACCGAAGACCCGAGCGATTGCGTCTTCCACAAGTCCTTCTCTTAGACCAATACGCAGATCACCAGCGAGCAACTTCACCAGGTACTTCGCTTCCAGTGGCGATGCCCTGTGCAATACAGCAGCAAGCAGTGCCGTCTTGTTTTTTATGCCGCGCGTTTCACTCAGGCGCGCAATCAGCGACTCGGTTTCAGCAAGTGTCACGGTGGGTTGAAAAGCACGTTTGGCTTCCCTGATAATCTCAGCAGCCAGTTCGCCAGGATCTCCCAATCGAACGTAACGCGGATAAAGATCTTCGGAACTAAACCCGGTGGCCTCACTGAGTGCGGCAGTGATGATGCTTCCACCGACATTCGTGGTACGAGCATCCGTTGACGCAAATTGGTGGCCCGCGAAATATCTGGCGGCACGAGTTAGATCAGGATCAGACAGGGTCTCCAGATAAGCACCGAGCAACGCTGCCTTCTCGAGTTTCTTCGTCGTAGCAGCCACGGCCTCCGCACACTCAGCGAAAGCCTGAAGCGTTCCGGCAGAATCGATCGACCCCTCGGAGGTAACAGCCTTATTGTCCAGTTCCTCGCTCATATTTCGCAGCGATCTTAAATGATCCCAGCAGAATTTATTCAATGGCCTTCGGGCCTTCTGCTTTCAATCATGACGCGCTACAATTCGCTCGCACCCAGAACCCCCGACTCTTTCCGGTTTTCCCGCCCGGCGAGGTTTACAGCGTTCGCAATTCTATAGGAAGGTGAAAACGAGCCTTGTTCGCACTCATTCTCGATAGCCTCGGCAGCACCGAATTACTCTTCATACTGGTTGTTGCGCTAATCTTTTTCGGACCGCGCAAGCTGCCTCAGCTCGCTCGCTCCATGGGCAAGGGCCTGGCAGAATTTCGGAAAGCGTCGGATGACTTTAAACGCACTTGGGAACGGGAAGTAGCACTGGAAACCACTAAGGTGGAAGACAATTCCATCCTCGACCCGGAGCAGCCGGTAGCTTATGAAGGCTCGCAAAACTTTGATGAACCCGTTGTGGAAACTCCAAACTCTGACCTGGTAGTCGCACGCGAGACCCCGGCGTTAACGACCTCGGAACCGGAAGCAGTCGAAATTAGCGCCGCCCAAACTCCCCAAGCGGAATCGCAACCTATCAGAAAACAAGAGTGGATATAACCCAGTCCAATGGCTGCATTTTTAAGAGCAATCTCCACTAACAGGGGCAACGAAGAAGAACTCGGCGGGCAGATGTCCTTCCTGGAGCATCTGGACGAACTGCGTCGCCGGCTGATCCGCTCCTTCATCTTCATCTTCATCGCAGCTTCCGCCAGTTGGTTTTTTTCTGATCGCATCTATTCCTTTCTCGCCGCGCCCGTCGAACGCGCCCTGGCAGATGCACAACGGCGACAGGTCCCCATCGCAGGTCACACCGGAAACGAGATGATCGCTTCAATGACTGCGTTGAAGGAGAATGATTCCGGCCGGTACGTGTTCTCTGAAGAAACGAAATTAGGCACCAGTTTGATTCCCGCTGGCGCCTCTGTGACAGCGCGTGTTCTTAAAGATGGCGAAGGCAAGCTGGCTTTGTTTACTGATGAAGCACTCTTCGCCGGTAACACCGTCATTCCGAAAGGCGTCCGTTTACCTACCGAACTTGGCACCGCGGCAGAATCGTTTTCGGGTATTAACGACAAACTCATCGTTACCACCGCACTCGAACCCTTTTCCCTGTACGTCAAGGTCTCCCTTTATGCAGCCGTTTGCCTGTCGATCCCATTTCTGCTTTTTCAGATTTGGGGGTTTGTGTCTCCCGGGCTTTACCCTCATGAAAGGGCGTACGTGACGCCGTTCATCGCCCTCTCTTCTATCTCCTTCGTCCTGGGCGCCGCCTTTGCTTATTACGTGATTTTTCCGCCTGCCGCGAAATACCTTCTCGGGTTGGGAACGGATTTCCGTCTCCTGTTGAAAGCCGACGACTATTTCGACTTCATCATTATCGTGATGCTGGGCATGGGCGTCGTGTTTCAGATGCCTGCCATAACTTACGTTCTGGCCCGGATCGGCCTCGTCACGGCCCGTTTTATGGTAAAGATTTGGAAGACCGCGCTGGTGGTTATCCTGATCAGCGCCGCTGTTCTATCGCCGACCAACGACATTCCGAACATGCTGCTGTTCGCCGCGCCAATGCTCGTTCTATACATTATTTCCATCTTCATCGCATGGATCTTCAACAAACCTCGGACGACGACGTAAACGCCTCGAATTACATTAGTTTGAAGCTTTTTCGGGCAACTAACTCCGCGGCCCGCCGCATCCTTGACTGTGTTCTCAGCGCGGTCTTAGAATCCAAGGTCTTCAACGGAGCCGGCAGCAGTCCGTAACGCACGAATTCGTACAGCTTCCATCAGGAGTTTTTTAATGTCTTACCAGAAAGTTGCTCTTCGTCTGGCCTTAATCGCTACTCTTTCTTTAATTGCCAGTCAGCCTGCCTTCACACAGGGACAACAGCAAGACCCGACCACCAAGCCTCGCAATGTGAAGCCGGAACTGAAGAAGGCGTACAAAGACTGGCTCGACAAGGACGTTACTTACATCATCACCGACGAAGAGCGGAAAGCATTCAAAAAACTGGCGACCGACGATGAGCGCGAACGCTTCATCGAGGAATTCTGGCGCCGCCGCGATCCGGATCCTGATACCGATGAGAACGAGTTCAAGGAAGAATATTACGAACGCATTGCTTACGCCAACGAGCACTTCAGCTCCGGTATACCTGGCTGGAAAACAGATCGTGGCCGGATCTGGATCATGTACGGCAAGCCTGACGAGCGAGAAACTCACCCAATGGGCGGATCTTACGAGCGTCCCTCGTATGAAGGTGGTGGCTCGACGACAACTTATCCCTTTGAAATCTGGTTCTATCGCTACCTCGCGGGCGTAGGTTCCGGAATCGAGATCGAATTTGTCGACCCGACGGGCAGCGGCGAGTATCGCATCGCTCGAAATCCGAACGAAAAAGATGCCCTTTTAATGATTCCCGGCGCCGGGCTCACCCTGTCAGAACAGTTAGGACTTTCGAATAAAGCGGATCGCGTTTCAGGCTCCGGCGGCATTGGTAACGCTCAATATCAACGTGAGCAGGACAGTCCCTTTTCACGCTTGCAGTTGCTGGCCGATCTCAACCGGCCGCCGCAAGTGAAATTCAACGATCTCGCAACCGCGGTCAATACCGGCGTGGTCGAAGAGAACCCGCTTAACTTTGATCTGAGAATCGATTTCTTCCGCCAGTCAGACGAAAGAGTGATCACTGCTTTCACGATTCAAGCGGAGAATAAGGATCTTGTCTTTCAAGATAGCGGTGGATTGCAGCAAGCTCGAATGAACATCTTTGCCCGCATCACTTCCGTTGCCGGTCGACGCGTCGGAATCTTCGAAGATCCGGTTATTACCACCGCGACTGCCCAGGAGCTCAGCGAAGCTCGAGACAGGAAGTCTGCATATCAGAAGGCAGTTCCGTTAGCCCCTGGAACATACAAAGTTGATGTAATCGTGCGCGATGTCACTTCCGGGGCAACCGGCCTGAAGCAGCTTGGCTTCACGGTGCCGAAGTACGATCAGGAAAAACTTTCCACCTCGACAATGATTCTCGCTGCGAAGCTCGAGAGTCTTATCGATCAACCTGCCGTAGGCCAATTTGTAATCGGCACGACGAAGGTCATTCCCAATGTGTCAGGCGTTTACCATCGCGGCCAGCCAGTCGGCGTTTACCTGCAAGTCTATAACGCTGGGATCGATCAAACCACGCTGCGACCCTCAGTCGACGTGGAATATGCATTGATCAAGGATGGCAAGGAAGTTGGTAAACAGGCAGAAGATTGGCGCGGCATGAGCGACGCGGGCCAACGACTCACACTCGCTCGTTTAATCGATACGCGCAACCTGGCGGCCGGTGAATACGAGGTCGCAATTCGGATTCGCGATCGAGTGTCAGGACAAGCGCTTTCACCATCGCAGAAGTTCAGCGTTATTCAGTAGTTTCAGCGACAGAGCAGTTCTTCTTTACGTCGTCTCCGTGTAATGGTCCTGGCCCGGCTAGCCTTGGTTAGCCGGATTGGTTAAACGGATTCGACCTTCACTGAAAGGAAGCGACGCGCATGCCTGTGTAATGCCGCGGCGGTTTGTCACCGTTCTCCTTCTCGTTTCATTTTCAACCCTTACGATTCACGCACAACAGCCCAAACGCAATCCCGAAGAACAGCCCTCGGCGACGTTCACCATCGCGCCATAACGGGATGTTTCAGGATTGCCAAGATGTCATCTTGTAAATCATGAAAATCCTGTCATCCTATCAAAAGGACTGGTAACCGCCTCAGATGCTAAGATTAGTGCGTAATGGATAGTGCAATTCAGTTAGTAGGACTTAGTCAACCCGAAGTAATCTCATTTGTCGAAACCCTGGGTGAGCCAGCCTATCGTGGCCGCCAGCTCTTTGCGGCACTCCAGCATCGCCGCTTGCGCAGTTTCGACGAGATGACCGATCTCCCGAAAGAACTGCGCCTACGTCTGAACGACGTCGCCCGCCCCGCTACGCTCAAAATCGAATCACAGTACGCTTCGAGCGACGGCACGCGCCGGTATTTGATGAAGACTCACGATGGTCTTCCAGTTGAAACAGTTTTCATCCCTGAAGAACGCCGCGACACGATCTGCTTCTCATCACAATCCGGCTGCCCGCTACAGTGCACCTTTTGCCTGACTGCTCAACTCGGCCTGTTGCGTTCACTAAGCGCCAGCGAGATTGTCGAGCAGATTGTGATCGCGCTAAACGATGCATACGGAACCGCTGTGAAGCCTCCGCGAGGAACGAACCTCGTTGCGATGGGAGCCGGCGAGCCGCTGCTCAATCTGGAGTCATTATTAAAAGCTTTACGCGTGATGGCCGATCCTCAGGGCCTCCACATCGTTCCGAATCGCGTGACAGTTTCGACTGCCGGCGTAGTGCCGCGCATTCTGGATCTTGCGAAGACTCCCGATCGACCGCATCTGGCGATTTCCCTTGCGGCTCCTACAGATGAGTTGCGCAATGTGCTCATGCCCATTAACAAAAGATGGCCACTCGAGGAGTTACTCAGTGCGTGCAAGGTTTTTGAAAAGAGCTTGAAGCCCGGCGAGCGGCTCACTTTTGAATACGTGATGCTCGATGGCGTCAACGATTCCGACGAGCAGGCCCGGCAACTTGCGAATCTGCTCAATCGCCACGGCATTAGGGCCAAAATCAATCTGATCCCACACAATCCGGCTGAACCACTTCCGTATCAACCTTCACCGGAAGAAACGGTGGAACGATTCAAAAGCATTCTTGAGTCAAAAGGAATTCATACTTACGTGCGGCGACCGCGAGGGCGCGATATTTTTGCGGCCTGTGGGCAACTTGCAGCACGCCAGGGTTCACTTAGTGGAACAACTTCAATCGGAGCTAACAACTAGATGATGAAACTTAGTCGCATCCTTTCTTTAATAATTATTCTGTTAATACCAACCGCGTTCTATTCCACACCGGTTCCGCAGTCTTCGTCGGACGTAAACATCAGTGGCTCACTCGCCCCCGACAAAATAAAGAAAGGCCGTGTCGCCCGCGCAAGCGTCGTTATGGAAATTCCATCGGGACTGCACGTGCAATCAAGCAGACCGCTCGACAAGTTTCTCGTCGCCACAAAGCTGGACATCGAAACGCCCTCCGGGATGCAGGTTGGACCAGTTTCTTATCCACGTGCGCTGATGCGAAAGCTGAAGTTTTCCAAGGGAATGGTCGCGGTTTACGAAGGCCGAGCGGTACTCCGTTTCAACGTTACCGTCCCGGCCAACTATTCCGGAGGATCGGGAGACATCAAAGGCAAACTCAGATTTCAGGCCTGCAACGATGAATCGTGTTTTCCGCCAGTGACACGCGAAGTGAAGATGTGGCTCAACGTGGAGTAAATGCAGATTGAGAACCATCCACGGATTACACCGAAGAAGCTGTGTAATCTGTGGATTGCTTTCCCACAACCGCCATCAACCGTCCAACTTTTCCGTGCAAGCTCTTTTCCTTTCGATATGAAAAGAAAAGATCTGTGCGGCACATTGTACAAATCGGCGCCGTGTGAATTCTCTCAGGCAGCACGCCCACTGAAGTTAATTGGTCTCGATTTGCTTGAAGTAAATCAACCATCGCATGACCAGGACGAGTTGGCGTAAATAATTTCGTTCCGTCAACGAACCGGCTGCTGAACGCATCGATCACCTCGCTGCCTACTTCATAGCAACATGGACCAGCGGAAGCACCAATCGCCACACGCAAGTTTTGCGGTTGCGCGTCATATTCTTCAGTCAACCGCTTCACTGCCATAATCACAGCGGTCGCGAGGGTGCCACGCCATCCCGCATGCACCGCCGCAAATGCACCGGTGACCGGATCACCTAACAGTATCGGAACGCAGTCGGCAGTTTTGACGGCGGCAAGCACTCCTCTCGCATTGCTGACTATCACATCGCAGAAGACCGTCTCGCCTCTTTGGTTCTCGGCGGGCGTCGCGTCCTCCACCGTCTCGATCACGCGCACGTCCGCACCGTGCACCTGCCAACAGCCGGCAAGAACCCACTCGCCCGGAAAAAGCTTGAGAAAGCGGCGACGATTCTCCAGAATGTTCTCCGCCGCGTCCTCGTTGAAGCCTGCGAGATTGAGCGCATCGGCGGGCATCTCGCTGACGCCGCCGAAACGCGTAGAGAAGCCATTTACAAAACCGTCTTGTTCTAATGGAGCGCAGACGAGAGCGCGTACGCCTTCAATCTCGCGCCAGCAGAATCCGGCATCGCGCAGTTGGTGGTCAGTCGTGATTCTTTCCATCGGTATAGACATTATCGAAGTCGCAAGGATTAGCGAAGTGCTTTCACGCACGCCGCGCTTTGCCGAACGTGTCTTCACGCAGGCCGAGCGTGAGTATTGCGACAGCCGGGGCGTCGTGTCAGCACAGCATTATGCAGCGCGGTTTGCGGCAAAAGAAGCGGCGCTGAAAGCATTGCAAACTGGCTGGCGTGGAGGAATCAGTTGGCAGGACGTGGAAGTTGCGTCTCGAGAAAACGGCGCGCCTTACTTAATTTTCAAGGGAGAGGTATTGACGCTTTTCAAGCAGTTCGGTGCGACGATGACGCATTTATCAATCTCACATACGAGTGAACACGCGATTGCGCAAGTCGTCCTGGAACGATAAGAAGAGCAAGAAATATTTTAGCCGCAGATTTTCACGAATGAGGCTGATTTGATCTGCGTCCATCTGCGGAAATCTGCGGCTAAAAATCGTTCACCAACGATCGTCGCCCGTTCAAATCAACGTTTACCCTCGTAGATCTATAAACACTGAACTCCGGTGGCGCGGCAGTCTCTTTTTTTCTCGCGACGAGTTCCGTGCTTGATTCGCTCTCCTCAGCAAACGGACTGCTTTGCACAGGCAAGTTTCCGTGCAGGTAACACTCCATACTTGGCGCCATTCGATCGGTAACGGCTATCAACTCTCGAACCGGACACGTCACCGTGGAACGCAGACCGGTGATTGAATCGATCTCTACAAACTTAATTCCCTCGGGACATTCAAAGTTCTCGCCACCCAAATCGGGTCTTAAGGCAATCGCTTCTTTCATGAAATCAACCCAGGCAGGCAAAGATGCTTCAGCGCCTGTCAAACCAAGCTGCTTGTTGTCGTCGAAACCAATCCATACAACGCACACAAGGTTTGGCGAGTAGCCGACGAACCAGCCATCACGCGAGGTTCCGGTTTTGCCGGCGATAGCTGTTCCGGGCACCGCGCCGCGAGCTTTGCGAGCAGTGCCACGATCGATGACCGCTGAAAGCATGTTCGTGATCACATAGGCTGTCGTCGGACTGACGACTTGATCCATGGTCGGCGAGACGGTATGGGCGGCGGGCGGCTCGCCCACGCTCGTTATCGCTTTGGCTTCAACGCGTCGCCCTTCGTTCACAAACGCAGCGTAGGCGGATGCCAACTGGAGTGGTGTAACTTCCTCCGTACCCAAAGCCAGGGCCGGATAGCGTTCAGGTTTCGGCAGACCAAACCTGGCTGCGAGATTCGCGATTCGCGCGAGGCCGGTCTGCAACGCGACGTCAACGG
This sequence comes from Acidobacteriota bacterium, assembly GCA_046730815.1. Classification (GTDB taxonomy): domain Bacteria; phylum Acidobacteriota; class Blastocatellia; order Pyrinomonadales; family Pyrinomonadaceae; genus PSRF01. Next base: position 1,944 of record JBKPJS010000774.1, on the reverse strand, counting down.
TGACCACGTTCAACGATCTCACGAGACCGGTGCGCATAGTCACTTCACCCATGGAATAACCGCCGCCATAGTTTGCCGGGCGATAAATCTTGTTGTAGTCGTACACAAAGTCGTGCGGTGCATCCATGAACATCTGCACCGGCGACATGCCATCCTCGACGGCGGCTGCGTAGACAAAAGGCTTGAAGGTTGATCCAGGCTGACGCAGCGCATCCGTTGCACGATTCAACTGAGAATCGGCGTAATTGCGCCCGCCGACCATTGCCAGAATATTCCCCGTATGAGGATCCAATGCGACCAGCGCAGCCTGCGGCTTCTGATTGCTCGCGGTATAGCCAGTATCGAGCCGATCTAACTGTCGCTTGAGCGCATGTTCTGCGATCTGTTGCAGCTCCAAATTGATAGTTGTGTAGATTCGCTGGCTCGCGCCTGATCTCTCGAGCTCCGATTCTGCGAGTCGGTTTACATAATCAACGAAGTAAGGCGCCAACGAATTATCACGGTCCGGAGCCCGCGCAACCACGATCGGCTCAGCACTGGCTGTCGTGTATTGCTCTGCTGTGATCGACCCATTTTGCTGCATGGCCGCAAGAACAATATTTCTTCGAGCCCGCGCGGCCTCGGGATGTCGCACCGGCGAGTAATGCGCAGGGCTTTGAATCATGCCTGCCAGCGTAGCCGCTTCCGCAAGCGTGATGTCGCGAAGCTCTTTTGCGTAGAACGCTCTCGCCGCTTCCTTTACGCCACGAATGGCAACTGCGTCGCGTTGGCCCAGGTAGATTTCATTACAGTACAACGCAAAAATATCGTTCTTCGTGAGCCGGCGTTCCAGGGCCATGGCCAACATCGCCTCTGCATACTTTCGTTGAACTGTTTTTTCGGGCGAGAGATAAGTGTTCTTGACGAGCTGCTGAGTGATGGTTGATCCACCCTGGCCCAGTTGTTCGTCGCCGGCATTTCTTAACAGCGCGCGCGTCAGGCCCCGGACGTCCACGCCCGAGTGCTCAAAAAAGCGTCGATCTTCGATCGCTACGATGGCCCGAACCATCACATCTGGAATGTCGCTGTAACTGAGCACTTCACGCTTACCACTCTTCGAGGAGAAATCGTTTGACAGGATCTCGGGCTCCAACGCAAACGATTCGAGCAGGATGCCATCACCGCGAACTTCGGCAATTTCGTCTCCAGTAAAGAGCACGCGAACTATTTCGGGCTGTTTTCGACCGGGTCGAATCTCGATTGCTGAGCTATCGACGACAAAACTTCCACTCCACACGTCGCTCGCTTTTGATTCGAGGTAACCGGCACGCCGCAAAATCGTGACGAGTTTGTTGACAGACAACTTTTGACCGGCTTGCAGCACGCGTGGCGCCGCGTAAAGGCCTGGCCTGCTGGTCAGGTAACCACTTGCGAGACGAGTATCGATGATTTGTGAGTAGTAGGTGTAAGAACGGATGAGCGCGTCAGCCCCGACCGCCAACGCAATTATGACCATAACGATGCCCAGTCGAACGCCTTTTCCGAAAACGGTCCTTCGACGATCGGGCACAGATGTAACCTCGACAACCATGTTCCTTCAGTGCTTCTCAATGTCTTATGGATTGTATAAATGAGTAATGGGCGAGAACTTCAAGAACCATTTAACAGGATTTACAGGATTTGCAGAATTGACATGTAAATCATGGCAGTGAGAGCTCACGTTTAGTGAGGATTTTCTTTCGCCGGCGGAGTTGATACCACTTGGGCTGGGCCTTCACCATCTCGTCGATAAGCGCGCGGATCCCGGCAATACTTTCGAGCCCTGCCTCGTAACCGGCGGCGATCAATTCATCGGCCCGCCCCATTTCATCCCAACGAATGTGTCCCACTCGTGGCTTGATTACGAAATCCGCTATTTCCAACTGGTAATGCGACGCAGTCCTCTGGACCTGTCTCTTATACACA